>JAZNMM010000087.1:0-2073 GCA_045579605.1 Lawsonibacter sp. | reverse complement strand
CCGGCACCTCGTTTTTGATGCGGCGCTCCCGCTGCACACCACGGATGCGGCGCACCTCCTTGAGTTCACTTTCCAGCTTGGAGATCTTTCGGCGAATGTGGCGGCGGTCACTTTCCAGCTGGGTCTCACCGGGGCCGCGGGGGCCGGTGGCACCCTCCTGCCGCCCCAGATGCTTCCACATACCCAGCAGGCGGGGCAGCAGATACTTATACTGGGCCAGCTCCACCTGCAGACGGCCCTCCCGGGTGCGGGCACGCTGGGCGAAGATGTCCAGAATGAGGGCGGAGCGGTCCAGCACAGACACCCCAAGTTCTTCCGTCAGCACCCGCTGCTGAGAGGGGGACAGGCTGTTGTCAAACACCACCATATCCGCCCCCATGGTCTGCACCAGTTCCTTTACCTCGGCCACCTTGCCCTCGCCGATGAAGGTGCGCGGGTCGGGACGGTCCTTGGTCTGAAGCACCACGGCCACGCTCTGCCCCCCCGCCGTCTCCAGCAGGGCAGCAAGCTCCTCCATGGAGCTGTCGGTGGCATTCTCGTCATTGTTCAGGCTGTGAGCGCTCAGGCCCACCAGCACGGCTTTTTCAATTTTCTCCTGCGTATTGTTTTCGGTCATAAAAACCTCCGGCTCAGTCCTTGGTATAGGCCTCCACGATCTGGCCCAGGTACATGGTGTGGTAATCCCGGTGGGGATACCACTTTTCCTTCACGTCCGCGGGCATGGCGGCAGGATCCAGCTCCTGAGCGTACCGCTTGCGGCACACCAGCACCAACCGGGCCTGTGTAAAGTAGGGGGCGCCCCCCTCCCCGCAGGCAACGGTAAAGCCGCACTCCTTCACCTTGTCCAGTTCCTTCCCGGATCTGCTGCCGCACAGGGCCAGCTGCGCCTTATATTCCGGCCCGAAGAAGGACAGGGTAAAATACTCCTCCCGGTCGATAAATTCCTTGGTGTAGCGCTGGGGACGCACGTAGATGGTGGCTGTGGGCTCACCCCACAGCACGCCCAGGCCGCCCCAGCTGGCCGTCATGGTGTTGCAATGATCTGCCGTTCCGGCGGTGATGAGCAGCCACTCATCGCCAATGAGGGAAAACACATTCTCTTTCAGGTCCCGGGGCTCGATTTTTCGCAGCATAGAACATTCCTCCCAATTCACAATACAGGCCGTCAGCCGCTCTCCTTTTGGTGAAGAGGATAGACACAGGCATTCACCACCCACGCGGAGAACACGCCCAGCAGCGTCTGGAACACGCGCAGCACGGCGTAGAGATAGATGTTGATGTTGGTGCTTTTGTCCCGCACCAGACAAATGATAAAGATAATGGCCGCGATGCCGCAGAAGTTTTCACACCGCAGCAGCTCCGCCAGCCACAGCGTGATCAGAACGCCCAGCAAAATGACGCTCAGGTCCACCAGCACGAAGGGCAGGCCCTGTCCGGCATAGGTGCCGTAGCGCACACTGAGGGGAAGGGCCAGCAGTCCCACCCCAAGGCCCAGCAGGGTGGCCTTGATGCGGCGCAGCCCAAACTGCCTGGTCTTTTCCACGCTGTCGCGCATTTCGATCACAGCGTAGATATAACCAAACAGAGGATGGACATCGAACTGGGGAAACCAAATGCGTACCACCTGCCAGATGGCAAAGGAGAATGCAACCGCCAGCAGGCTTTTCACCTTTCGCATCCCGATCCCGGGCAGGGTGATCTTCTCCACCGTATCGTCCCCTTTCCTCCATATATACACGCTCTGCTTTATAGTATATACCGATAAACAAAAAACCGCACCGTGAAACGGTGCGGTTTTTGAATGCGGATCTTACTTATCCAGGCCGAACTTCTTATTGAAGCGGCTGACACGACCGCCAGTATCCACCATCTTCTGCTTGCCGGTGTAGAAGGGGTGACACTTGGAGCAAACTTCGACGCGGATATCCTTCTTGGTAGAGCCGGTCTCGATCACATTACCGCAGGCGCAGCGAATGGTGGTCTGCTCATAGTTGGGATGAATGCCTTCCTTCATTTGTGTTCACCTCTTTCATGTTTCATGGTATTCGGGAAAGCGCATGTAGCAGTATATCA
>JAZNMM010000086.1:0-2278 GCA_045579605.1 Lawsonibacter sp. | reverse complement strand
CAAAGCTCTGGCCCTTCACCGACTGCAGGGCGTGGTGCACCACGCCGGGGCCGGACACGCCCACGTTGATCACCCGCTCTCCCTCGCCAACCCCGTGGAAGGCACCGGCCATGAAGGGGTTATCCTCCACCGCGTTGCAGAACACTACCAGCTTGGCACAGCCAAAGCCGCCGCGGTCTGCGGTGGCGGCGGCCAGGTCCTTGATGGTGCGGCCCATGAGGGCCACCGCGTCCATGTCAATGCCCGCCTTGGTGGAGCCCACGTTGACGCTGGAGCACACGATGTCGGTGGTGGCAAGGGCCTCGGGGATGGAGCGGATGAGGATGCGGTCGGCATCCGTCATGCCCTTTTGCACCAGAGCGGAAAAGCCGCCGATGAAGTTGACTCCGCAGGCCTTGGCCGCCCGGTCCATGGCGTGGGCGAAGGGGGCGTAATTGTCCGCGTCGCAGGCCGCGCCCACCAGAGAAATGGGGGTGACGGAGATGCGCTTGTTGACGATGGGGATGCCGAACTCCTTCTCAATGGCCTCGCCGGTGGCCACCAGATCTTCGGCACTGCGGGTGATCTTGTCGTACACCTTGTCGCAGGCTACCTTGATGTCGCTGTGGGCGCAGGAGAGCAGGGAGATGCCCATGGTGATGGTGCGCACGTCCAGATGCTGTTGATCGATCATCCGGATGGTCTGCATGATCTCGTGTTGGTTGAGCATGGAAAGGCCTCCTAATAGCGGGGATTGTGGGGATACAAAGCCTCGCAGAGTTTCGCCGCCGCAGCGGCGAAAGAGAATCAAATTTGTTTTTTGCCGCGACATGCGCGTGGCAAAAACACCTCTCGGCCATCAAACGTGCGAGCGCAGCGAGTGCGCTGCAGATGGCCGCAGCCTACTCAAACACGTGGCTTTGTCACTTGTTTGAATTAGATGCGGTGCATGGCGTTAAAGATGTCCTCCCGTTGGATGCGGATGGACAGGCCGCGCGCCTCGCCGGCCTTGGCAAGAATGTCCGCCATGTCCCCGATGGAGGTGGGGCAGGCGGCGGTGTCCACCAGCATGACCATGGTAAAGTACTCCTGCAGCACGGTCTGGGTGATGTCCAAAATGTTGATGTTGTGTTCGGCCAGCAGGGCGCACACCATGGCAGTGATGCCCACCTGATCCTTGCCGATGACGGTTACAATGGCTTTCATAAAAAGATCTTCCTTTTCTGGTTGCGTATTGTAGGGGCGGGCCTCCGTGCCCGCCCGCGGTTCAGTTCAGCTCATCCAAAGTCAGCTCAAACCCCGGTAGGAAATGCTCGATAAAATACTGCAGGGCGGGGCTGGGATTGCGGTTCAATGCGGTCCAGGTCTGCTCCTTGGCCTTTTTGAACTCGGTGTTGCCCGCTTTGAGCTCCTCCACGCACTTGAGGTAGGCCGACAGCTTATCCGCCGTCTTGACGATGGCGCGGACCTCTGGGTCGGGGATGGTCACCGCTTCGTCAAAGTCGGCGCGCAGGGCCTCCGGCAGCATGGACAGCAGCTTTTGCTCCGCCACCGCCTCCACCTGCTTATAGGCGGCCTGAATGTCCGGATTGTCATACTTGATGGGGGTGGGCATATCGCCGGTGAGGATCTCGCTGGCGTCGTGATACAGCGCCGCCACCGCCACCGCACCCGGGTCCACCTGACCGCCGAAATAGCGGTTCTGGATGACCGCCAGCGCGTGGGCCAGCACCGCCACCTGATGGGAGTGCTCCTGAATATTCTCCTGAACGGTATTGCGCATGAGCCCCCAGCGGTCGATGTATTTCATCCGGGACAGCATGGCGAAAAAGTGGTGGGACATAGGCGCGGCCTCCCTTGTTTGAAGTCAGCTTTGATTGTATCACAACATGAGGGTGGTGTAAACGAGGGGAGGACAAAAAAACGGTACAATGGGCGGCGGCTCGGTTGGCAAAAAGAATGATTTGTGCTATAATGACAAAATAAAGGATTGTGTAAAGGGGTGGGTCCATGGAACTGCTGGAAAAGACCCTGTTCAGCCGGACGGTGTTTGAAGGAAAGATCGTCACCGTCAAGGTGGACAAGGCCCTGCTGCCCAACGGGGCGGAGGCCTCCCGTGAAGTGGTGGAGCACCCCGGCGGGGTGTGCATTCTGGCCCTGTGTGAGGATGGCACCGTGCCTGTGGTGCGTCAGTTCCGTTACCCCTTGGGGGACGTGATGCTGGAGCTGCCTGCGGGCAAGCTGGAGTACGGGGAAGCGCCCCGGCCTGCCGCCATCCGGGAGCTGGGCGAGGAAGTGG
>JAZNMM010000085.1:0-3211 GCA_045579605.1 Lawsonibacter sp. | reverse complement strand
AGCCGCCAGCGCCACCGCCATTACCGTGTTGCTGCGCACAAGGGCGAGCAGCCGGTCCAGAACCGGCCAGCGGGCGGGGAGGGGAGGAAGATGCCAGCCCCGGGTGAGTGACCCTGCGTGAATATGATGTGAAACGGCCATAAAAAAGCCCCCTTGAAGCAGTAGCGATCGTGTCAGCACACAAGTGTAGATGATAACACGAAACAAGACCTGCGACAAGAGCAAAAAGCGACGAAAAGGGGAGAAATTTACGGGGATGATGGACAATTCTGCCCAAAAGAGGCGAGGGGTTTACATAACATATTGAGGCGGCGGGAAAATGTCAAAATAAAGCCAGACTTCGAAGGGGGGATTGGTGCTGTTCATCTGTGTTTGGATTGACATAACCGCTGATAAGTCGTATAATTATCAACAATAACTCTTTCTGAAATAAAATTTAAATTGATGTCAAATTATATCTGTGCGTTACTCATGAGCCAAATCCCGGCGCGTGGTGGATCAGGGACGTGGTCCTTTGACCGTGGCTGGGGCACACGTGCATGGGCGACACGATGGGGAGGTGACCGGCCATGAACTGTATAACCCCCAAGCGGGGAAAGCGTCAGCGTCCGCCCCTGCCCTACGGGCGTGCGGCATTGCGCATCTGTTTGGCGGTACTGTTGGGCGTGATGCTTCTGGCCAATCTGTTTACCCACGTGTTCATGGTCGTGCGCTACTACGGCAGCGGAATGGAGCCGGCGCTGACCGACCGGCAAGTGCTGCTGATGCTGAAGACAGACAAGGTGGAGCAGGGCGATGTGATCGCCTTTTACTACAACAACAAGGTGCTGGTCCGGCGGGTGATCTGCCGGGGCGGACAGAACTTTGAGATGGACCGGACGGGAACCGTGCGCGTGGACGGTGCGGTGCTGAACGAGCCCTATGTTACCACCCCTTCTCCCGGCCAGTGCAGCATCACCTTTCCCTATCATGTGCCCATGGAGCATTATTTTGTTATGGGCGACAACCGAAGTGTCGCCATGGACAGCCGCCTGGCCGAAATTGGCCCGGTCTCCCGGGAACGAATCATCGGCAAGGTGCTCTGGAGTTTTTAACGCAGGAAGCAACGGCAAAAGGAGCGTTACGAAACCGTGAAACACCCCAAAGCGCACAACCGAATACGGGATGCCCTGGCGGTGTTTTTGGCGGCGGTGTTGTCGCTCTACAGCGTTCAGGGCGCCTTTGTTTCCGCGGTAGCCATGGAGCAGCAGGCCCGCTGCGGTGTTGAGGAGCATACCCATGCCCAGGTGTGCTATGTCAACGGTCTGCTCTCCTGTTCCCAACCTGCCCACACTCACAGCAGCAACTGCTATCTGGTCCTGCTGGAGGAGAACGACATCAACCGCCTGCTTACCCAGGTGGATGAGGACCAGAGCAACAGTCTGGAAACGGTGATCGAGGCGGCGGTGAGTACCGCAGCGTCGCAGAATGCGGCTACCGCCCAGCCGGAACAGACACCAACAACTGAGTCAGCCCAGACCACCCGGGAGGAAACAGGCAGCCAAACCCCGGCCCCCACCGATGTGAGCGGCCTGGATATCGCCCAGCTGAACCAAACGCTCAGCGAGGGTGAGGGGGAGCCGGCGGTAGTGCTCAACGAGCAGCTGTATACCGCGGCCCAGCTTACCTCCGGTGATGACGCAGACCCGGTGCTGCTGACGCAGCCGGGCGTGAGTACGCTGTCCGAGACCGCAACCGGCGGGGTGAGCACCTACGCCGTGGGCGATACCCCTCAGACACAGAGTGGGAGCGCCAACTTCTACGTCTACATTGATAACCAGTGGACGTGTATCGGCACGCTGGCGCAGGAGGCTAGCCGGGGCAATAACTGGCGCTACAGCGCGCGTGTCTCCACAGCGGACATCGTAGCACTGATCAACGACAGCATGGGAACCAGCTACACCCGGAATTCTTTCCGCCTGCGTTATGCCACCTCGGCCAGCGCCACCTCATGGACGGCGGCTTCCATTGGCAGCAGCTACACCACCTTTGGAACCAATTACTATCAATCCAACACGGCTCTCCAGGCCAAGTACGTGCGCATGGTGGACAGCTCGGGTGACCCCATTGCCTTTAATACCGTGACCTACAACTACGCCGACGGTACCCAGAACGTGTTTTACGTGCGCACCGACAGCACCATTACCCTCCCCGAGGGGCATAGCTGGACAGACGGGGCGCAGGAGTACACCGGCGGGCAGACGGTGTCCGTGGCCGGGCCGGTCACCTTTATGGAAATGGCGGCCGACGGGAAAACGCGCATCGTCTACACGGTGAACTTCCCCAGCGTAAGTGGGGTGAGCGTGACCACTGAGCCAACCCTTTACGGAACCACCGAAACCACCCGCACCGACACAGTGGAGGAACTGGCAGACACGGTGCTTCGCAATGTGTCCCAGCAGGCGGTGCAGGGCAAGGTGAGCGGCAACAGCACTGACCTGTCCCGTATGATCTACTTTGTTGGCTGGCAGGTGGGGGACACGGACACCGTTCTAAGTCCCAACTCCACCCTGACCTGGGCGGAGCTTTCTGCCTATGCGGTGAACGGGCGGCTGACCCTCAACGGCGTGTGGCACGCCCGGGCGGTGCAGACGGCCAGCTTTTTCGTTCGCTATGACTCGGTGGCGGTGGATACCGAGGGCAACATCACCGGACAGGATTCGACCAAGTACACGCCGGAGCTGTTTGCGTCTTTCGTGGGTGGCACGGAGGCCAACACGCTGGAGTACGGCGAGTTGAACGATAAGTATTACATCGCGGACACCTCTTCGGACAACTCTTACGGCGCCGACCAGGCCATCCGCGCCCTGTACGGACCCCAGTCCGGCGTTTGGCTGCACAGCTTCCCGGACGACGATTACATCTTTGAACAGCTAAAAGATTATGCCCAGTACCTGCAGGTGGACGGCGAGCCGGTGGATGTAAACGACCTCAATGCCAACGCCTATACCATCCGCTGGTACGTGTTCAAGTGCCAGAACGACGCCTGGCATATCGACGGTAGGTTGGTGAAAAAGGAGGGTATCCTCCACATCACCAAATCCTTTGCCGGCAGCATAGACGGCGTGACGCTGGCCAAGCAGGACTTCTCCATCACCGCCGTGTGTGAGGAGAGCGGCAAAAGGGAAACGCTGGACCTGACCAATTACGACACCTATGACCTGGTCACCGA
>JAZNMM010000084.1:0-6767 GCA_045579605.1 Lawsonibacter sp. | reverse complement strand
CGGAGTTTCGGCCAGCCGGTAGGTGCGGGCGGGGGTACCGCCGTTGGCGTCGACGAAGTCAACAAAGCTGAGCCAGACGGCAATGCGGATGTTGGGGTACTTGTCAATGTGCTGGAACATGTTCTCGATCCAGGCGACCTTATCACCGCCGATGCCGCTGGAGGCAAACTCGGTGATGATCCAGGGGAAGTTGCCGAAGTGGGGGTGATATTCCTCCCAGATCTGGTCGTAGATGTCCTCAAACTCCCGCCATTCTTCCGCCCACTGGGTGTAGTAGGTGCCGTTGTTATAGCCGGTCACGCCGATCATGTGCACGTACTCGTTGCCGGGGTAATAGGCCAGAGAGTTGTTCCAGTCAGAGGGAGGGGCCTGCCGGTCGTGGGGGTTGAAGATCCAGATGCAGTTGTCCACGCCTTCTTCCTGGAAAATGCGGTAGATGCGCTGCCACACGGCGGTGAAGATGTGTGGGTCAGCCATGTTGACCACGCCGCCGTAGCTGGTCCAGTCGGAGTTCATCTCGTTGTTCAGCCGGAACAGGAATGGGTGGCCGAAGTCGGCGGCGGCGCGTGCCCACACCCGAAGCTGCTCGTCCATATTGCCCCGGTAGATTTCAAGCAGGGGGGACTTGGCGAACATATCCGTGTTGTTGTTGTCCGTCAACTGCAGGGTCAGCTCCACCAGCCGCCCCGCCTCATAGTTCTCCTGCATCACGTCCGTGGGGAATTCGTGGGTGGGGAAGTGGCGGTAGTAGAGGATGACGGGGAAGGTGTAGTCCAGTTTATCCTCCATGGCGGTCAGCTCATTGTCGAAGCCGTTGACGTAGAAGTCCTGCATAAAGATGCCCCAATCCATGGGGGCGGAAAAGTCGTTGAGCTTCTCGTACAGCGCTTCGGTCTCCTTCGACCAGTCGGTCTGGGACAGGTCGGGGGCATAGTCGGTGTCGTACACCGGCGTGCCCATGGGGTCAAAGACCTGCACGGTGTCCTCCCCTTCAAACATAGCCAGCAGCCCGTCGGCGTGACCGGCGGGGTAGGGGTCCTCCAAATGGCCTCGGTACACAATGCGAAGATATTCCCGGCTGGCGGTGGGAATGGTGACGAAAAGATAATAATCATAGTCTGTCTCGGCCAGCCCGGCCACCTCTGCCCGGACCACGCGCACGCCCCGGTCGGAGACAAGTTCCTCCGCAAAAACGCCGTTCTGCTCCTGCCAGCCCTCGTCCAGCAGGAAGCGGTACTCGTAGTGGCGGATATAGTCGGCCACCGTGTGGTCGTCGAAGAACCAGGGCAGGAAGGTGGACAGTTCAAAAGTGATGACGTCCTTGATGCTCTGGTAATCCGCCTTTTCCCGGGAGATGGTCACATCAAAGCCATCCCCGTAGCCGTAGGTATACAGGGGGCTGAGGGAGAAGTCAAACTGCGTCCCGGCGGGAAAGTCCATCTGATAGCCGTCGGTATAGTTCACGAGGCGGGTGACGTTGTCGTCCTCGTAGACCCGCTTGCAGTCGGTGTCGGGGGAGGGGGAACCGTCCGGACGTTCACCGTTCTCGTGGATAGAGACCCGCAGGGTATCGGCATTCAGCCCGGAAGTCTCACGGGCTTCGTTGGCGGTGGTTATGCCCAGAACGTCGTACTTCAGCGCCCGCTTGATGGGCAGGATGTAGGGGTTTTGGGAAGAAGCGAACTCCCACACACAGGCCGCAAGACCCAACAGGACGAGACAAAGCAGGATTTTCAGCCAAAGGGGCTTTTTCTTCATGGTAAAACCTCCGTCAGTTTGTGATTGGTAGATCGGTGAAAAAACCGGCGCCGGCATCCGCATTCCAAAGGGCGTAGCAGTTCAGCGTGTCGGGTGGGTTGATCTCATAACGGCCGGGCCACCAGCTCAGCAAGTCTTGGTTGAGCGTTGCGGTGGGGGTGGTGGGAGGATACAACAAGAAGTTCGGGGATAGACGGTCCTGGTTATAAAAACCGTGGGGGCCGGTGTAAACATGCAGGAAACCGTCCTTGATTTCCTGCGTACCGGGTTCCACTTCGCAGATGACCTCGGTCAGAAGCAAGGGGGTGACGCTGCTGTCGTCGGTGGGTTGAACTTCAAACCGGCCGGAGAAGGTGCACAGGTAAACCGTGCCGTTGGGATAGCCGGGTCCGTCGTCGCCCATGTCAGAGTCGTGATACAGGCCGGAAAAGCTGCCGTCGGCGTTCAGAGTCAGTCTGGTAGCCCAATTACCGGCTCCGCTGGTGAACAGGAAGTCCATGGGATATTCGCCCGGCAGGAGTGGGGTGGGTTTTTGTGTGCAGCCCGCGCAGAGCGGCAGGAGCAGGGTCACTCCCAAAAGCAGAGCAATCAGCCTCTTTCTCATACAGACTACTCCTTGCAGTTAAATAGTATGTCCATTATACACAGGCGGTGGACGGATTGCAACGCAAAAGCACTTGAAGGATGGCGGCAGATGGGGTAAACTGAAACAAAGGAATGAGGTGGGAGTATGAGCCACGAGGAATATATGCGCCGGGCCATGGAGCTGGCGGCTCAGGCCGCCGCAGAGGGCGATGTGCCCGTGGGCTGCGTCATCGTCAAGGACGGCGAAATTGTAGGTGAGGGGCGAAACCGCAGGGAAGAGAATGGCGACGCCACCGCCCACGCGGAGCTGGAGGCCATCCGGGACGCCTGCGGGCGGCTGGGGTCGTGGCGGCTGCACGGCTGCACCATGTACGTGACCCTAGAGCCTTGTCCCATGTGCGCGGGCGGCATCATCAACTCCCGCATGGAAACAGTGCGCTACGGGGCACGGGACGACAAGGCGGGGGCCTGCGGCTCGGTGCTCAACCTGTTTGAGGAGCGGTTTAACCACAAGCCCCGGCTGTACGGGCGGCTGCTGGAGGAGGAGTGCGCCGGACAGCTGCAGGAGTTTTTTGAGAAGCTGAGAGAAGAATAACAGTACGAATGTATACCGGAGCGTTTGCTCCGGTATATTTTTTTGCCCCGCAGAAAGAATAAGGGGAAAGGGGTGATGCGCGTGGACTTGTTTGGGGCAAAAGGATCAGTGGACGGTCCCCATCCCCGAAAAGAGCCCCGGCTGACCCAGCCGCTGACGGTGGAGGGGCTGGCCGAGGTGTTTCGAGACTGTGTGGACTTCAAGACCCGGCCGGTGCAGGTGGGCAACGACCCTGCCCGGCGACTGACGGTGTGCTATCTGGAGGGCGTGGTGCGCAACGAGCGGGTGAGCGACTACATTCTGCGGCCCATCGCTCAGGACGATGCGCTGGCCCGGGCCACACCCGAGGAGATGTTCAAAATGATGCGGGACGGTGCGCTCTACAACCTTACCGCCGCCGAGCGCACCACCACCGACCAGGCGGCCACCGACCTGGTGGCGGGATTTACCCTCATTTTCTTCCCCGGGCGGGAGACGGTGCTGTCCTATTTCACCGGCACGGAGGAAAAGCGCTCAGTGGGACAGCCGGAGAACGAACCGTCGGTCAAGGGGGCCCGGGACTCCTTTGTGGAGACGGTGCGCACCAATACCGCCATGGTCCGCCGCCGGCTGCGCGCCCCGGAATTGCGGGTGTGTGAGTATATCGTGGGCCGGCAGACCCTCACCCCGGTGGATGTGGTATGGCTGGAGGGGGTGGCCGACCCGGCGGTGGTGGAGCGGGTGCGGTGTCGGGTGGCGGACATGGATGTGGACGGCATCCGTACCGCCGGCGACGTGGAGGAGTATCTGGCCGACCGTTTGGACACGCCATTTCCTCTGCTTGCCAGCACCCAGCGGCCGGACTGGTTCTGCGGCGGGCTGCTGGCCGGACGGGTGGGGGTGCTGTGCGAGGGACAGAGCGTGGGCTGGCTGGCCCCGGGCACGCTGGGCCTGTTTTTTCAGGCCGGGCAGGACAGGGCCTCCAACTGGATGCTGGCCACCATGGTGCGCCTGCTGCGGTATTTCTGTATGTTCGTTACCCTGCTGCTCCCGGCTTTGTATGTGGCGGTGGTAACCTTTCATCCGGAAATGATACCTGTCAAGCTGGCCCTGTCCATCGCGGCGGCAAAGGAGCAAGTGCCCTTCTCAGCCCTGTTTGAGGTGCTTATCATGCTGGTGGCCTTTGAAGTGCTGCAGGAGGCCGGCCTGCGCCTGCCCGGCCCCATCGGCCAGACGGTGTCCATTCTGGGCGGTCTGGTGGTGGGCAGCGCGGCGGTGGAGGCGCGCATTGTCTCCCCGGCGGTGCTGGTGGCGGGGGCGCTGGCGGGCATCGCGGGCTACACTGCCCCCTCCCAGGACTTCAGCGGCGGCCTGCGATTGTGGCGGTTTGGACTGACCCTGCTGGCTGGTATAGGCGGGCTGCTGGGTGTGGTGCTGGGTTGCGCGGGGCTGGTCTGCCATCTGGCGGGGCTGGAGTCTATGGGTGTGCCCTATCTCAGTCCTGTATCCGGGGTGCGCGCGCCCATTCCCGCGGAAAAGCTGCGCCCGTCCTTCCTCAAGCCGCCCAACCGGAGGGAACGGCGATGAGACAAATGTGTGTGGGCGTTGTTTGCCTGTGTTTGCTGACCGGCTGTTCCGGCGGACTGGGGGAGCCCTACCGGCGGCAGATGGACGACATTTCCCTGCTGCGGGTGGTAGGCGTGGACGAAACGGATGCCGGAGTGGAGCTGGCCGCCGCGGCTGACGCGGTGGGCGGGATGGCGGGTGAGGTGCTCGCCGCTTCGGGGGACACCCTGGCCGGGGCCATGTATGCCACTAGGACCCAGGGGGAGCGCTATGTGTTTTACGGGCATGTGGACCGGATTTTGCTGGGGGAGGAGCAGGCGGCCCGGGGCATCGGACCCATGCTGGATTGTCTGGCCCGGGACGCAGAGCTTGGACCGGACTGCCGCCTCTGGGTGGTGCGTGGCCGGGCGACGCAGGCGGTGAGCGCGGTAAGCGACCTGTCCCGGCGGCTGGAACAGCTGGAACGGGACGTGACTGTACCCGGAGCGGGAGACGCCATGGGCGTGCTGGCCCGGGAGGGCAGCATGTGGCTGCCGGCCCTTGAGGTGGTTGAGCAGGACGGGCAGACGCGGCTGAAGGCGGCGGGCTATGCCGTGCTGCGCCGCGGTCTTCTGGCGGGCTACACCGACCCGGAGGGGTCGGGTGGGCTGGAACTGCTGACCGGGGATGCGGAGGGCAAGGTGGTAGAGCTGGCGGTGCCGGAAGTGGGCGTTGTCAGCCTGTCTCTGGGTCGGGTGCGGCTGGAGTGCCAGCCTCGGTTTGCCGGGGAACGGCTGACGGGGCTGGATGTGACGTGCCGGCTCACGGCCCGGGTCGTCCAAACGCCCGCCCCTCTGCGGGCGGAGGAACTGGCCTGGCTGGTCTATGAACTGGAGTGGCAGCAGGGCCGGTGTCTGGCCCGGGTGCTGGAACAGGCCCAGTACTGGGATGCGGATTTTGCCGGCCTTGCGTACCGGGCCAGAGCGGCGCAGCCCGACCGGGCGGCCGCTCTTTCCCGGCAGTGGTCCGAGGTGTTTCGCGATTTGGATATTTCTGTAACGGTGTTGGGGGCGGTGGAACGACCCTCGGCATAAGGGAGGGCCTATGAAATCACAAATCCACTGGCCCGGCTGCCCGGCGGTGTGGGCAGCGCTGCTGGCGTCAGGGTTGAGCGTACTGCCCGGGCTGCTGGCCCGTCTGGCGGGGGGCGCGGGATGGTTGAGCGCCGTAGCAGCGCTGCCGGCTGTGATGCTTCTGGGGATGGCGACCCGGCAGGGGAAGGGGCTGGCACTGTGCGTCTCCCGGCCCGGTATTTGGGGCGGTGCGCTTACTATTATATATATAATGTGCGGGGTGGTGCTGCTGGCGGTCCGGCTGCGGGTGGGAAGTCAGCGACTTGTGGCGACGGCTCAGGAGGGGGCGCGGTGGTGGCTCTTTCTGCTTGTTCTGGCGGTGGCCGCCCTATGGCTTGGTCGGGGAACGGAGGGGGCCTTCCTCCGGGCGGCCTCGGTGTTCTGGCCCGTTTTGCTGTGTGTGCTAGCCGCAGTGTGCCTGCTGTCTGTGTTCCGGCTGCGGCCTGAATTTCTATGGCCGGTATGGACACAGGAAGTGCCCGGTGTGCTGAAAGGGACGCTGTATGTGCTTGGGGTGTTTGGGGTCGGTGTGTACGCCCTGTTCCTGTCGCCTGAAAATCAGCCCGTGCGACCGGTTCCCGTATGGCTGGGAGGGGGCGCTCAGGTGGTAGCCGTCGGCTGCGTGCTGGGCTGTTTGGGCCCGGCTCTTGCCGGGCGGCTGAGCGACCCGTGGCTGACGTTGGCCCGGGGCATCGGGGTGGAGGGAGCGGTCCGCAGGTTGGAGAGTCTGGTGTCCGCCGTCTGGCTGCTGGCCGATCTTGCTTATTTCGGATTGCTGCTGCACGCCGGGCGCCGGTTGTGTTCCCGTTGGCCTGGCCGAGGGGAACGGTGGGCCGTCCTTTCCATGCTGGCGGTGGCGGTCCTGTTGGCTCTGACTGTGCTGCGGGAGGAGGAGGCCGCCCGTCGGGTGCAGGAACAGCTGGTGCCCGGGCTGGGTCTGCTTGCGGGGGTGGTGTTGCCCCTGGCGGTTTGGGGTATATCTTGTGCCGCAAACGGGAAAAATCGGCATATGTAGTTGCGCCAAAAAAACTTTAAAAAAAGATGCAAAAAGGTGTTGACAAAGGGGTGGTAGAGGTGGTAATATAACCGAGCGCTTGAGCGCGGGGGTCAGATGCGCGGCGGCAAAGAGCAGCCGAAAAGACTAGAGTCCCAAGGGAAAGCGCAAGTATCAA
>JAZNMM010000083.1:0-6655 GCA_045579605.1 Lawsonibacter sp. | reverse complement strand
GTGGTGATCTTGCAGATCTGTTCTTTATAATAGCCTGCGTGGGAAATGCCCTTTAGATACCAGGCGTACTGCTTGCGGGCTTCCAGGCAGGCGATTTTCTCTCCCTTGTTCTCCGCCGCCATCTCAAACTGACGCACCGCCGTGTCGCACCGCTGGGCCAAGGGAGGAATTTCGGGGATCTCCCGCCCCTCCAGCGCCGCCTTGCACTGGGCAAAGATCCACGGATTGCCGAACACGCCCCGGCCGATCATGGCCATGTCCGCGCCGGTGTAGTTCAAAATGCGCACGGCATCCTTCGCTTCAAACACATCGCCGTTGGCAATCACCGGGATATGCACCGCCTGCTTGACTTCCCGGATCCAGTCCCAGTTGGCCGTCCCGGCGTACATCTGGGTGCGGGTGCGGCCGTGGACGGCAACGGCGGCAACCCCTGCCTGCTCCATGGCTTTGGCAAACTCCACGCAGTTGATACTGCCCTTGTCCCAGCCAAGGCGCATTTTCACCGTCACCGGACAGCCCGCGCCCCGGATGACCGCTTCGGCCACCTTAACCGCCAGGTCCGGGGTGCGCATCAGACCGGAGCCGTCCCCGCTGTTGGCGATTTTGGGGACCGGACAGCCCATGTTGATGTCGATGATGTCCGCGCCGGACACCTCCCGGGCAATGGCCGCCGCCTCCTGCATACACACCGGATCACTGCCAAAGATCTGGGCGGCGGCGGGGTGCTCATCTTCTCCAAGCTGAAGCAGAGGGATGGACTTTTTGTCCTGATAGCACAGCGCCTTTGCGCTGACCATTTCGGTAACCGTCAGCCCCGCGCCCTGCTCCCGGCAGATGGCGCGAAAGGCCATGTCCGTTACGCCCGCCATAGGGCCGAGGGCCAGACGGCTGTCGATCATCACGCCGCCGATGTCCACCATATCCGCACCCTCCTTTCTTTAGCCTAAACAATATAATCCGAACCCTCTCTGCGGGGCGGATTTTCGCGCCAGACTTCATTTCGTTCTTTGCTGGGTGTCACTAGAAATATCAATGTATTTTAACATAGCCCGGTGCGGTTGACAAGGGCGGCAGGATTTCGTACAATGAAAACAATTTACAAAAAGAAAGGCAGCGTTGCAGATGAATATCAACAAGTTATGCGCCAATCTGATGAGCATGTGCGCATACAGACACATTATGGAGGATGATCCGGTAGCATCTGCCCTGCTGGACCTGCTGAACAAACTGACAAGCAAGCGGCCTGAGGCCCTTTCAGCCTATGGAACACTGTTCTTCAACCTGCGCTGTGAGGGTTTTGCGGGCTTGGGAGACTGGCTGGACAGCGCCCTGCGCTACGAGGAGAACCCCTATGCCCACTTGATCGCCCGGGGCGGGGATGACCCGGCTCTGGTACAGGCCGCCCGTCAGGAAGTGGCCCTGCTCAACACGCTGGCCCGGACCGACGGCAGTGAGTTTCTTGACCTGCTGGGCAAACTGCTGGGTGAGGAATACGCCGACACCATCGCCGCCCTGCCCCGCTGGACAGCAGGCAAGGCCATCCACTTTGATGAGTTGACCGATTTCTACCGTCTGCACGGCTCCGGTCTCTTTGCCCAATACCGGGCCTTTTTGTGGGAGGACGGACAGCTGATCCCGGTGGAACAGCCTGACAGTCCCAAACCAGAAGAATTGCTGGGTTATGAAATGCAGCGCGAACAGGTGATCGCCAACACCCGCGCCCTTGTGGCCGGCCACGCAGTGAACAACGTACTGCTGTTCGGTGACAGCGGCACGGGCAAATCCGCCACCGTCAAATCCCTGCTCACTCAGCCGGGGCTGGAGTCTCTGCGTCTGATCGAGGTGCAGAAGGACGGTCTGTCCGGCATGACTCGCCTCATCCGTACCCTGCGCAGCAAGCCCCAGAAGTTCATTCTCTTCATCGACGATCTGGCCTTTGATCAGGACGACAAGGTGTTCTCCGCCCTGAAAACCATTCTGGAGGGCGGGCTGGAGCCCCGCCCCACCAACGTAGCCGTCTATGCCACCTCCAACCGCCGCCACCTGGTGCGCCAGACCTTCAGCGAGCGGGCCGGCGAGGAGATCGACACCTTTGAGACCATCGCAGAGAAAACCGCCCTGTCCGAGCGGTTCGGTCTTCGCATTCTCTACCAGAACATGGATAAGCGGGGCTATCTGGCCCTGGTGGACCATCTGGCCGGACTGGAGGGCATCACCATGGATGCCGACCAGCTGCACGCCCAGGCCATGACTTGGGATGTCCGCCACGGCGGCCGCACCCCCCGTTCCGCCCGTCAGTTCATCGCCAGCCTCAACGTGGAGAATTGACCCTCAACAACCAAACAGCGCCCGAAGCCGACGGCTTCAGGCGCTGTTTTCCTTATTTTTTCTTCTTTCCCTTGCCGAAGATACCCTTGCTCTCCTCTCCGGCAGGCTTTTCTTCCCCCATAGCCCGGGCAAAGGCATGCAAAGCCTCCTTCTGCTCGGCGTTGAGGTTGGTAGGTACCGTCACATGCACGGTGACAAACTGGTCTCCCCTGCCCCGTCCGTGCAGAGCGGGAATTCCCTTCCCCCGCAGGCGGAAAGTGGTGCCGGTCTGGGTGCCTGCAGGCAGGTCGTACTTGACTTTGCCGTCGATGGTGGGGATCTCCAGCTGAGCGCCAAGTACCGCCTGAGTAAAGCTCACCTTGTGCTCATAGAGCACGGTGGTCCCGTCCCTGCGGAACAGGTCGTGGTGCAGGATACGCACCCCCACGATCAGATCTCCGCTAGGCCCGCCGTTGCGGCCGGCGTTGCCCTGCCCGCGCAGGGAGACTGCCTGCCCGTCATCAATGCCGGCTGGAATGTTGACGGCAATGCGCTTGGTCTTTCTCACGCTGCCCGCACCGCCGCACTGCTTGCAGGGGCTGTGGATGATCTTTCCGGTGCTGCGGCAGCGGCTGCAGGGCGCGGTGCTGGTAAAGGCAAAGCCGCCCGCTCCCCGCTGGATGCGCACCGCGCCGGTTCCCCGGCAGTCCGGGCAGGTCTCCGCCGTCGTGCCCGCCTCACAGCCGGAACCACGGCATTCCGGGCAGCTTTCACTGCGGGTCAAATTGATCTGCTTCTCGCAGCCAAAGGCCGCTTCCTCAAAGGTGATGGTCACGTTGGCCCGCAGACTCTCTCCCTGCTGCGGCCCGTTGCGCCGGGCACCGCCGCCCCCAAATCCACCGCCGAAGAAGCTGCCGAAAATATCGCCCAGATCCAGATCGCCCATGTCGAAGCCGCCAAAGCCGCCACCCCCGCCAAAGTTAGGGTCCACCCCCGCATGGCCAAACTGGTCGTAGCGGGCACGCTTTTCGCTGTCGGACAGGATCTCGTAGGCTTCGTTGGCCTCCTTGAACTTGGCCTCCGCCTCCGCATCGCCGGGGTGCAGGTCGGGGTGGTACTGCTTGGCCAGCTTCCGGTACGCCTTTTTCAGTTCGTCTTCCGAAGCACCCTTGCTCACGCCCAGCACTTCATAATAATCACGTTTGTCTGCCATATCGTCGTCGCAAAGTCCGCGCAGTTCATTTTTCCGCACCGGCGAAAAAACTCACCTTGCTTCCTTGCTCCTCCTCTCCGTCCCGAACCCGCTGCGCTGGGCTTCGGGCCGGGAATATACAAGGGTATGCAGAGCCGCTGAAATCAGCGGCTCTGCATCATTATTATTATTTATTGTCGTCGTCCACCACAGTGTAGTCCGCGTCCACCACGTTAGGGTCCGCGTTGCCGCCGGGGGCCGCACCGCCCATGTTGGCATCACCCTGAGGCGCGTTCTGCTGATACATCTTCTCCGCGATGGGGTAGAAGGCCTTGGTGGCCTCCTCGGTAGCGGTCTTGATGGCCTCCACGTCAGTGCCCTTCAGCGCTTCCTTCACCTTGTCCACGGCAGCCTGCACGGTAGCCTTGTCGCCGGCTTCCACCTTGTCGCCCAGCTCCTCCAGGGTCTTCTCAGTCTGATAGACCACCTGGTCGGCCTGGTTGCGGATGTCCACCTCTTCCTTGCGCTTGGCGTCCTCCGCAGCGAACTGCTCGGCCTCACGCACGGCCTTCTCCACGTCCTCCTTAGACATGTTGGTGGAGGAGGTGATGGTAATGTTCTGCTCCTTGCCCGTGCCCTTGTCCTTGGCGGACACGTTCACGATGCCGTTGGCGTCGATGTCAAAGGTGACCTCAATCTGGGGCACACCGCGGCGGGCGGGAGCAATGCCGTCCAGATTGAAGCGGCCCAGGGTCTTGTTGTACTGAGCCATCTCGCGCTCGCCCTGGAGCACGTGGACCTCCACACTGGTCTGGTTGTCCGCGGCGGTGGTGAAGATCTGGCTCTTCTTCACAGGGATGGTGGTGTTGCGCTCGATGATCTTGGTGCACACACCGCCCATAGTCTCAATGCCCAGAGACAGGGGGGTAACGTCCAGCAGCAGCAGACCCTTCACATCGCCGGTGAGCACGCCGCCCTGCAGGGCTGCGCCCAGGGCCACGCACTCGTCGGGGTTGATGCCCTTGAAGCCTTCCTTGCCGGTCAGCTTCTTCACCTCGTCCTGCACGGCGGGGATACGGCTGGAGCCGCCCACCATCAGCACCTTGGCAATGTCGTTCCCGGACAGGCCGGCATCGGACATAGCCTGCTTCACGGGGCCGGAGGTGGCGGCCACCAGATGGCCAGTCAGCTCGTTGAACTTGGCCCGGGTCAGGGTCAGGTCCAGATGCTTGGGGCCGTTGGCGTCAGCGGTGATATAGGGCAGGTTGATGGAGGTGGACATCACGCTGGACAGCTCGATCTTGGCCTTCTCAGCGGCCTCCTTCAGACGCTGCATCACGCCCTTGTCCCCGGTCAGGTCCATGCCCTCCACCTTCTTGAACTCAGCGGCCATCCAGTCCATGACGCACTTGTCAAAGTCGTCGCCGCCCAGCCGGTTGTTGCCGGCGGTGGCCAGCACCTCGATCACGCCGTCATCCACTTCCAGAATGGACACGTCAAAGGTGCCGCCGCCCAGGTCATACACCATGATCTTCTGGGCGTCTTCCTTGTCCACACCGTAGGCCAGGGCCGCAGCGGTGGGCTCGTTGATAATGCGCTTGACCTCCAGACCGGCGATCTTGCCCGCATCCTTGGTGGCCTGACGCTGGGCGTCGGTGAAGTAGGCGGGAACGGTGATGACCGCCTCGGTGACCTTCTCGCCCAGATAGGCCTCGGCATCCGCCTTCAGCTTCTGCAGGGTCATGGCGCTGATCTCCTGGGGGGTGTACTTCTTGCCGTCAATGTCCACCTTGTAGTCGCTGCCCATCTCACGCTTGATGGAGCTGATGGTGCGGTCGGGATTGGTGATGGCCTGACGCTTGGCCACCTGACCCACCATGCGCTCGCCATCCTTGGAGAAAGCGACGACGGAGGGGGTGGTGCGGTTACCCTCGGCGTTGGCGATGACGACGGCCTCGCCGCCCTCCATGACCGCCACGCAGCTGTTGGTCGTACCCAGATCGATACCGATAATCTTAGACATAGTAAATTCCTCCTGATATATAGAAAATATTTTATTAACAAATCGGTAGGGGCGGGTCCACGACCCGCCCGCGGGCCGGTTTGGAACCGGCCCCTACGGGATTAATTCGCTACCTTTACCATGGAGCACCGCAACACCTTGTCTCCGCAGCGGAAGCCCGCCTGAAACACCTCGGCCACTTCATTTTCCCCCAACTGCTCGTCATCGATGTGCAGCACCGCGTTGTGCACGTTGGGATCAAAGGTCTGCCCCAGCGCCGGGATCTCCTCAATACCCAGCTTGGCAAACACGTCCTTAAGCTGGGTCATGGTCATCTCCACGCCCTTTTTGTAGGCCTCGTCCGCCGTCTCCTGCTTCACTGCCCGTTCCAGATTGTCGTACACGGGCAGCAGTGCCGCGGCGGTGTCCGCCTTGGCGTCCGTCCAGATGTTCTCCTTCTCCTTGGCGGTGCGGCGGCGGTAGTTATCGTACTCGGCGGCCAGCCGCAGGTACTTGTCCTCCTGCTGGGCCAGCTGCTCCCGCAGCTGGTCCGCCTCACAGGGCTGGGGCTCGGTCTGACCGGCGGCTGCAGTCTCCTGCTCGGGCATATCCTGCGGCATCTGCTCGGCCGCATCATTCTGCTTTTTCTTGCTCACAGCGTTGTGCTCCTTCTATCTTATTCCTGCTCATGCTCGGTCAATGCCGGGGGCAGCTCCCCCTTGCCAAACATCCGGGTCAGGCTGTCGGCAAAGTAGGACAGGCGGGCGGTCACCTTGGCATAGTCCATGCGGGTGGGACCCACCACGCCGATGACGCCCCGCATATTATCCCCAATATCATAGCTTGCCATCACCACGCTGGTATCCCGGAACGCCTCGTTCACATTTTCCGGACCAATGAGGATGTTCATGTTCTGATTGCCGTCAAAGGGAATGGGCAGGCGGGCTGCCTCCTCCTCATCGGACAGATACCGCATCAGCGGCTTGGCCTTGTCCAGACTCTTATACTCGGGATGCTCCAGCAGGTGGGTGATGCCGGCGGTGCGCACGGTCTGCTTTCTCAGCTCGCCCAGCACTTCCACAGCAAAATCCACCACCAGCGAGATCAGCCGGAATGCGCCGGGTGTGGAGTGGGCCTGCATCTTGTCCAGAGCC
>JAZNMM010000082.1:0-4012 GCA_045579605.1 Lawsonibacter sp. | reverse complement strand
GATCGACTGGCGGGTGGCACTGGTGGTGTGGGGCGGCTTCCTCGTTCTGGTCATCCTGACCCGGTACGTATCCCTTGGTTCCGTGTGGGCAGGGGCATCGTTCCCGGTCGCCACCTGGTTTGTGTTCCGAAACGCATATGGTCTTTTTCACTGGATCATGTTTGTATTGGCTTTGATTTTGGGCGGACTGGTGGTCTGGCAGCACCGGGGCAACATCAAGCGGCTGCTGTCCGGCACGGAGAGCAAGTTCAGCCTGCATAAGAAAAAGTAAGGAGGCACCGACCATGAAAGTAACAGTACTTGGCAGCGGCGCTTGGGGCACGGCTCTGGCGCTGGTCCTGCTGGAAAACGGGAATGACGTGACCCTGTGGTCCTTTCTGGAGGAGGAAAAGGCGGTTCTGGAGCAGACTCGGGAGAACCCCATGCTCAAGGGCGTGCCTCTGCCCGAGGGACTGAAGCTTACCACCGACATGAACGCCGTCAAGGGCTGTCAGGCGGTGGTCATCGCCACTCCCTCTTTTGCAGTTCGTTCCACCGCAGCCAAGCTGCGGGATATGGTCGACCCCGGAACGGTGCTTATCTCAGTGTCCAAGGGCATTGAGAAGGACAGCTCCCTGCGCCTGAGCGAAGCCATCGAGCAGGAGGTGGGGGATAAGTGCCCCGTGGTGGTGTTGTGCGGGCCCTCCCACGCCGAGGAGGTGGGCCGGGGTATCCCCACCGCCGTGGTAGCCGCGGCGGACGATCTGCGCCACGCAGAAATCGTGCAGGATCTGTTCATGAACAGCCGCTTCCGCGTCTATACCAGCACCGACCGGGTGGGGGCGGAGATCTGCGCCGCGCTGAAAAACGTCATCGCCCTGTGCGCCGGCTGCTGTGACGGCATGGGCTACGGGGACAACACCAAGGCCATGCTTATGACCCGCGGTCTTGCGGAGATCGCCCGGCTGGGCGTGGCGCTGGGCGGCAAGCAGGAGAGCTTCACCGGCCTGACCGGCGTGGGCGACCTAATCGTTACCTGCTGCTCCATGCACTCCCGCAACCGCCGCTGCGGCATCCTCATCGGCCAGGGCAAGAGTGTGGAGGACGCCCTCAAGGAAGTGGGCGCTACGGTGGAGGGCTACTACGCCGCCGCCAACGCCCGCACGCTTGCCATGAAGATGGGGGTGGAGATGCCCATCGCCCAGATGGCCTACGAGGTGCTCTATGAGGGGCGCGACGCCCGCACGGTGGTCACTGAGCTCATGTCCCGGGCGAAAAAAGCAGAGCACGAAAACTGAAAAGAATATCGAATGCGCCCCACTCCGGTCGGAGTGGGGCGCAGTTTTTCTTGGTTAGGCATACGATAGGGCAGAGGAAAGGAGGAGATACAGACATGGCACAGTCAGGAACGCTGGGGGTGCGCGTGTTCACTTCTCGGGCCCAACTTCCGGTGGAGCGGGCTACCGTGGTCATCACCCAGAAGACGAACAACGGAAAGTACCGGGTGCTCTCCCTGCAGGAGACGGACCGAAATGGGGGGATCCGACCCGTCATCATCCCCGCCCCGGATATTCGGGAGAGCACCCAGCCCTTTGGTGATGAGCTGCCCTTTACCCGGTGCGATATCTGGGTAGAGCATGAGGGGTACGAGGTAATGCTTATTGAGGACGTACAGATTTTTCCGGGGGAACTGTCTCTGCAGCAGATGGAGCTCAATCCCTTGGTGACTGGGGAAGCGTGGACGGAGCGCACCGATGTGCGTACCATCCCCGCCCAGACATTGTGAGGTGACGTGGTATGCCAGTCGTTGTTCCTTACATACCCACAACCATCACAGTCCATCTGGGCACACCACGCCAGAGTGCGCCCAATGTGACGGTATCCTTTCAGGATTATATCAAAAATGTGGCCAGCAGCGAGATCTATCCCACCTGGGAGCCGGCGGCCATCCGGGCCAATGTGCTGGCCCAGATTTCCTTTGCCCTGAACCGAGTCTATACCCAGTTCTACCGCAGTCAGGGCTATGATTTTGATATTACGAACACCACAGCCTATGACCAGAAGTTCATCCGGGACCGGAACATCTTTGAAAGCGTCTCTGTCGTTGTGGATGATATTTTTGACAACTATATCCGTCGTATCGGATTCGTGGAACCTCTTTCCGCAAAATTTTGCAACGGAACGACGACCACTTGCGAAGGCCTGTCCCAGTGGGGTAGTCAGGAACTGGCCCAGCGGGGCTATGACTCCATCCGTATTCTGAGAAATTACTACGGCGACAATATCGAGATCGTCACCGATGCCCCTCTTCAGGACCCCAGGGACGCCTTTCCCGGTATTTTGCGCCGGGGTGACTCCGGTCCAAATGTGTTGGTGGTGCAGACCATGCTCAACCGCATCTCTCAGGACTACCCGGCCATCCCTAAAATCTGGCCCCCTGCCGCCGTCTTCGACGCCAATACGGAAACGGCGGTGCGGCGCTTCCAGCAGATCTTCAATCTGACGGTGGACGGCATCGTGGGTAAGGCCACATGGTACAAGATGGTCTATCTTTATAACGCCGTCAACGACCTGTCCGAACTTGCCAGCGAGGGACAGCAGTTTTATCGGGTCAATTTCCAGTACCCCGGCACGGTCTCCCGGGGCCAGCGCGGGGAAGCAGTGAGCGCCCTGCAATATATGCTTTCTCTCATTGGGGAGTTTTACAATGTGGTCCCGCAGGTACAGGTAGACGGCGTTTACGGCGCGGATACACAGGCGGCGGTAAGCGCGTTTCAGCGGGCTGCAGGCCTGACACCGGACGGCGTGGCCGGGGAGGAGACCTGGATCATGATCTACCGGGTATTTGCCAGTCTGGAGAACGAGTATTTGCGCAATGAGCTGCGCTTTCCACTGGCGGGACAGGGGAACGGCGGTGACTACGGGCAGACCACCCGGATACAGCAGTACCCGGGACAGGAAATGACACTGGGAAGGAGCGATGCGCAGTAATGGATGAGCGTTTTCTGATCGGGCGGCCGGTGAGCAGCCTGCAGTACATGCTGGGGGAACTGTCCTATGCCTATGAGCAGCTGCCCTTTGTGGCGGTGGATGGCAAGTTTGGGGAGGAAACTCTGGAGGCGGTCATGACCTTTCAGCGGGAGTTTTCGCCCCCGGTGACGGGCCGGGTGGACCAGCGCACCTGGGACGACATCGTGCGCTATTTTCGTGCCTGGGAGCGGGAGCGGGCACATCCCAGATGCCTGCGCGCCTTCCCACCCAGGCCGTTTCAGGTGGAGCCGGGGAACCGGGACGCTATCATGATTCTGGTCCAGGCCATGTTCCGAGCCTTATCCGGCATTTTGGACGACATCGTACCGGATGACACGAACGGATACCACGGTGAGCAGTCCATACGCAACACCCGCTGGCTGCAGGGGGTGTCCGGCATGGCGCAGACAGGCGTGATGGACCGGTTTACATGGAACATGCTTGTCCGCCTGTATGATCTGTTTCTGGTGAGGCGCAGGGAACTGGAGGTGCGCATGCCCATGGCCTGGGACGCACGAAAAAAATAGCGAAAAATTTTCAAAAAACCTCTTGCCAAAATGTTTGTGGTGTGGTACTATATCTAAGCTGTCCGGAACACCGGGCGGTGATTTCCGGGTGTGGCGAAGTTTGGTATCGCGCTTGAATGGGGTTCAAGAGGCCCTGAGTTCGAATCTCAGCACTCGGACCAAAGAACAGTTCTCGAAAGAGGGCTGTTCTTTTTTATATTAAGAATATCAGGAACTCAGGGCCTCCGCGCCGGAGGCGCATATAATCGGCCGCCGGCTTGCCGGACGAAGTCGGCAAGCCCTGAGTTCGAATCTCAGTACTCGGACCAAAACCTGTGACTGTAACGGTCACAGGTTTTTTTGTTAGCACAAACCTCCACTGTAAGAGGAGGTGCCCGGTGCACACACCGGGCGGAAAGGTTGCTCATATCCGTAGGGGCGGGTCCAAGACCCGCACGTTTAGAGGCCGTCGAGGACGCCGGCCCCTACGCACCATC
>JAZNMM010000081.1:0-4187 GCA_045579605.1 Lawsonibacter sp. | reverse complement strand
TTGTCTTCCTAAGACCGCTTTGGCCTCCGACTTTCCAGATCGGCAATGATGGCCTTACGAGCCTCGTAGCGATCCATACCCTCGTACTTGCCGCCCAGCTCGTTGACCTTGCCGTTGTCGTCCAGCACGCGGATCATTTCCAGATTATGGCGCAGACCCACCTCGAAGTCGTTGGGATCGTGGGCAGGAGTCATCTTCACACAGCCGGTACCAAAGTCCATCTCCACGTACTCGTCGGCCACGATGGGGATGGGACGATCCATCAAAGGCAGTGTGACGGTCTTGCCCACCAGATGCTTATAGCGCTCATCCTCGGGATGGACAGCCACGCCGGTGTCGCCCATCATGGTCTCAGGTCGGGTGGTGGCCACCACCAGATAGCCGGAGCCATCGGTCGGCGGATAGCGCATGTGCCACATATGACCGGGCTTGTCCTGATACTCCACCTCGGCGTCGGACAGGGCGGTGACGCAGTTGGGACACCAGTTGATGATGCGGCTGCCCTTGTAGATCAGGCCCTTTTCATACAGGGACACGAACACCTCGCGCACAGCCTTGGAGCAGCCCTCGTCCATGGTGAAGCGGGAGCGCTCCCAGTCGCAGGAGGCGCCCATCTTCTTCTGCTGGGCCACGATGCGGTCCCCGTACTTGTTCTTCCAGTCCCACACCCGCTCCAGGAACTTGTCCCGGCCCAGATCATAACGGGTCAGACCCTCCTCCACACGCAGGGCCTCCTCCACCTTGATCTGGGTTGCGATGCCCGCGTGGTCGGTGCCGGGCACCCACAGGGCGGCATAGCCCTGCATACGCTTGAAGCGGATGAGAATGTCCTGCAGGGCGCAGTCCATGGCGTGACCCATGTGCAGCTGACCGGTCACGTTGGGGGGCGGCATGACGATGGTGAAGGGCCTCTTGTCCGGGTCACGGTGACCCTTGAAGCAGCCGCTCTTCTCCCAGGCCTCATAGATGCGGGATTCCACTTCCTGGGGCTCGTAAACCTTGGGCAATTCTTTCATTGGTATATACACTCCTTTTCGGGGCACAAAAAATCGCCCCAAGTCTTAGACTCAGGGCGAACAAAGACAATCGTCGGACGGCCGGGAGCGGATGAGAAAACGAGGATAGCACGTCGCAGACAAGGCCAAAACCACAGCGCAATACTTTGTGTATTGCCGAGGATTTTGGTGAAGTATGCGGCGGGATAGACCGTTTTATCACCGTGATCCGGCTGTACGGGGATTGTACTCAAAATCCGCGGTACCACCTGAATTTCCCTATTGCAAGGGACACTCGTTGCCTCGGTAACGGGAGGTTCCGCCGTTTCCTACTGTGTTCAGAAACGAAGCTCCGGGACGACTTCCGCGCCGTTGAAGTCCGCCTTGCACCGTCCGGCGGCTCTCTGCACTTCAAGAGGGGGCGTACTGCTTCCCATCCAAGCCTTTACACGGTGAATAGTATAGGCCAGTTCGCACTTTTTGTCAAGCAAAGATTGGCCTTTGGGTTGAATTGGCCGGTTTGCCTGTGATAAAATCATACTGTTATCAACCAACAGAAAGCGTGAGCCTATGAAGAAAAGCAAGCTGCTGAGCGTTGTTCTCGCGGCGGTCACCGCCCTTTTTATCCTCACCGCTGCCATCGCCCTCCCAATCCTGCTGCGACCCTTTTACTATGCCCACATCACCCCGCTGGGCCTGGAGCAGGCCACCAGCCTGAGCCGGGAGCAGATTATCACCGCCTATGACGAAATGATGGACTTCTGCACCGGACGCACCGATGTGTTTTCCGTAGGTGGACTGTCCTACACACAGCCAGGACGGGATCATTTTGCCGACGTGCGCAGTCTGTTCCTGCTGGACCTGTGGGCCGCCGCCCTGTCCGGTCTGGTTTTGCTGAGCTGGACGCTGGCAGGCAAACGGGCCGGCGTCCAGCCCTACCGCTTCCGGAAGCGGGGCTTCCTGTTCTGGGGCAGCACCGGTCTGTGCGCGGGTCTGCTGAGTGTGGGTGGACTGGCTGCGCTGGACTTTGACCGGGCTTTCGTCCTCTTCCACGCCCTGTTCTTTCCCGGAAAGGACAACTGGCTCTTTGACCCTCGCTTCGACGCGGTCATCAACATCCTTCCACAGGAGTTTTTCCGCAACTGCGCCGTCTTCGTTCTTATGCTTGTGGTTCTTTTCTGCGCAGTATGCATCCTGCTGGACAAACGAAAAACGGCAGCCACTTAGTGGCTGCCGTTCTTTTTCATTTCAGTTGCAGGGGCTGGAAGGACTGGACAAGGTTTTTGATAATACGCACCTGCTCGTCCGTAACCTCCTCGTCAAAGTCGCAGAAGGGGTTGTCCATCACGTCCGCGCCGGTGAGCATCCGGTACCACAGCAGCCCCAGAGCGTAACGCCCGGCCCCCAGAGACGCATGGAACGTGTCCCGCTGCACCTTGTCAAAGCCGTTGGCCAGCATCTGCTGGAACAGCTCGCCGGAGGGAATGATACCGGCGGCATCCACCGTGTCACGCAGTTGCTCATAGGCCGCCTTCAAATCGGCAAACATGTCCTTGTGGTCCTCGTAGCCCACGCTGGCCAGTTTGGAGCTGCCCTGCTCATAGGCCCAGGTCTGGTGGACAACGATTTTGCTCTTGGGCACCATACGGCGCACATAGGCCACCAGTTCCTCGGCATAGGGATGATAGGTGTCCGGCTTGAAGCTCAGATGGCTGCCCTGCTGGATGGTGACCACATCCCACTGATGGGTCAACAGCGCCTCTTTGAGAGAAACACGGAATCCGGTGCTCATTCCGTTAAAGACCAGGGTATAGACCGGCTGCTCCGACATCATATTCCGAAAATGCATCCCAAGGGTGCAGCTGCCGATAAACAGGCTGGCCACGGTAATGGGCGTGTCTCCCTTGCGTGCGATTTCATGCAGGTAGCGGGTAGCGTCGCTGGAAAAGCTGTTGCCAATGGCAAGGACATTCATATGCCGTCTCCTCCTCATGGGTGACAGGATACCTCATCATACGGCTGCCCCGCCCGCTCTGTCAAGAAAAACTCCGGAGAAAGGCAACACTTTTCTCCGGAGTTTAATGAAGCGATCGATTAAACCAGCTTGGCGCCGTTGATCTTCACGCCGGGGCCCATGGTGGAAACCACGGTGCAGCTCTTGACGTAAGTGCCCTTGGCCGCGGCGGGCTTGGCCTTGATGATGGCGCCCATGATGGCGTTGAAGTTGTCAGCCAGCTTCTCCGCGCCGAAGGAGACCTTGCCGATGGGGCAGTGGATGATGTTGGTCTTGTCCAGACGATACTCCACCTTACCGGCCTTGATCTCGTTGACGGCCTTGGTTACGTCCATGGTGACGGTGCCGGCCTTGGGAGAGGGCATCAGGCCCTTGGGGCCCAGAACCTTACCCAGACGGCCCACTACGCCCATCATGTCGGGAGTGGCAACGACCACGTCAAAGTCGAACCAGTTTTCCTTCTGGATCTTCTCCACCATGTCCAGCTCGCCAACAAAGTCGGCACCGGCAGCCTTGGCCTCGTCAGCCTTGGCGCCCTTGGCGAAGACCAGCACACGCTGGGTCTTGCCGGTGCCGTGGGGCAGAACGATGGCGCCGCGCACCTGCTGGTCGGCGTGACGGGAGTCAACGCCCAGCTTGACGTGCAGCTCAACAGTCTCATCGAACTTGGCGGGAGCGGTCTTGACGACCAGATCCATAGCCTCGCTCACATCGTACAGAGCGCTCTTGTCGATCTGCTTGGCGCTCTCCTGATACTTCTTGCCTCTAAACATAGTTCATTCCCCTCCTTACTCGCCCACGACGACGCCCATGGAACGAGCAGTGCCGGCGATCATGCTCATGGCAGACTCAATGCTGGCGGCGTTCAGGTCGGGCATCTTGATCTCAGCAATCTTGCGGATGTCTTCCTTGCTGATGGTGGCCACCTTGGTCTTGTTGGGCACACCGGAAGCAGTCTCCAGGTTGCAGGCCTTCTTGATCAGGACCGCAGCGGGAGGAGTCTTGGTGATGAAGGAGAAGGAACGGTCACCGTACACGGTGATGACGACGGGGATGATCATGCCAACGTCATTCTTGGTACGCTCGTTGAACTCCTTGGTAAAGGCGGCAATGTTCACGCCGTGCTGACCCAAAGCGGGACCAACAGGGGGGGCCGGGGTTGCTTTGCCGGCGGGAAT
>JAZNMM010000080.1:0-2829 GCA_045579605.1 Lawsonibacter sp. | reverse complement strand
TACTATAACCAGCTGCTCGGCTCCATGGAGATGCTGCGGGGTGTTCTGAAGGAGGAGCTGCTGGCTATCCGGGATAAGTACGGAGATAAGCGCTGCACCGAGATTCAGGATCTGGAAGATGAGATCGACATTGAGGATCTGATCGAGGAGGAGCAGTGCGTCTTTACCCTCACCGAGGCCGGCTACATCAAGCGGACCCCGGTCAGCGAATACACCGCCCAGTCCAAGGGCGGCATGGGTAAGAAGGGCATCACCACCCGGGAGGAGGACTGGGTCACCGACCTGTTCACCGCCTCCACCCATGACCATATCCTGTTCTTTACCGACAAGGGCCGTGTCTTCCGCAAGAAGGGCTATCAGATCCCGGAAAGCGGCAAGGCGGCCAAGGGCACCAACCTGATCAACATCCTGCAGATCGAGCAGGGCGAGCAGGTCCAGGCCATGCTGCACTACCGGGAGGCCACCGAGGACCAGGTCTACCTCTTTATGGTGACAAAAAACGGCACCGTGAAGCGCCTGCCGGTCTCCACGCTGAAGAACATCCGCCAGAACGGCATCCGGGCCCTGACCCTGGACGAGGGCGACGAGCTCATCGCCGTGCGGGAAACGGACGGAAACCAGAAGATCCTCATCGCCACCCACGACGGCATGGCCTGCTGTTTCGACGAGAACGATGTGCGTCCCATGGGCCGCACCGCCGTCGGCGTGCGGGGCATCCGCCTGCGTGAGGGTGACTACGTGGTGGGTGCCGCCCGGGCTACCCCCGGCAAGGACGTGCTCACCATCACCGAAAAGGGCTACGGCAAGCGCACCCCGGTGGAGGAGTACCGCATTACCAACCGGGGCGGCATCGGCATCAAGAACTACATGGTCACCGAGAAGACGGGCAAGATCGTGGGCGTCAAGGTGGTGGACGGCAGGGAGGACCTGCTCCTGGTCACCCAGGCGGGTATCCTCATCCGCACCCCCGTGGAAAACATCAAGGTGACCAACAACCGCGCCACTCAGGGCATCATCGTCATGCGCTTCAAGGAGGAGGGCGACAAGGTCATCTCCCTGGCCCTGGCCGAGCATGAGGACACCCAGGAAGCCCCTGTGACGGAGGAGGCCGTTGTCGAACCTGCCGTGCAGGAGTAAGGCGGCCGAGATTGGAAAGGAAGGCGCGTATGGATTCCTTTGACGAGAAGAAAATCACCTCCCCCTGGCCGGTGCTGGTGGTGCTGTTCATCCTGTTCCCACCCCTGGGTATTTTGGGTGTGGTCGTTTGGTTAGCCTATCAGCAGGCCAAAAAGAACGGACAGGTCAACGACAGGGATTTGAAGTCGGAGCTGGAGGGCATCAAGCGCTCCGGCATGGCCGCAAGGGAGAAATTCCTGCGCCGACTGAAGGAGGAGGACGCGGCGGAGCAGCCTTACCAGAGCAAGCCCCACGGCCACACCCCTACCTCCTATTCCTATGATGCCTGCGCCCGGGAAAAACGGCTGGAACAGCTGAAGGTGCTCAAGGACGCGGGTCTGCTGGACACCGTGGAGTATCAACAGCGTCGGCAGGCGATTTTGAAGTAAGTGCAAAAAGATTTCCCCCCACCGGGGGGAATCTTTTTCTTAACCTTCCCCTTGGGGGGAAGCTCTTGTAAAGGAGACCTCCATGAAAACTGTCACCATCTATACCGACGGAGCCTGCTCCGGAAACCCGGGGCCGGGAGGCTGGGGGGCCATCCTCATGTACGGACCGCACAAAAAGGAGCTGTCCGGCGGCGAGAGACAGACCACCAACAACCGCATGGAGCTCACCGGGGTCATCACCGCCCTGGAGGCGCTGAAGGAGCCCTGCATGGTGGAGCTGTACTCGGACAGCAAGTACGTTATTGACGCGCTGGAAAAGGGCTGGGCCCGGGGCTGGCAGGCCCGGGGCTGGGTCAAGGCGGACAAAAAGCCCGCCCTCAACCCCGACCTGTGGGGCCGCCTGCTGGAGCTGTGCGACTATCATACCGTCAACCTGCATTGGATAAAGGGACACGCCAGCAACGAGTATAACAACCGCTGTGACCAGTTGGCGGTGGCCCAGAGCCAGAAGTATAAATAGGGCTGGGGGCCGTCGGGGATGCCGGCCCCTACGCAATGGCCGAAGGCATGTTTGTAGAGGGCGGCGTCCTCGACGCCCTGCGCTTATATTTCGTAGCGTTTATTTTATGGCGCCCAAGATGTAGTATTGCGGGAAAAAGCCGGAAAAATTTCCGAAAAAATTGCGGTTTTTCCCTTTACACCGGGGAAAAACTGTGGTATAGTGACCGAGCATGAGATTTCATGCGTATCTGCCCGTCGGCCTCGTTTCGGGACAACGGCTCACCCAACAGGGTGAGGCTTCACCCGCCCGTTACGCAGCTGACTGGGGAATATTTTAGAAAGGTGGAAACCAACCATGATCCGTAAGGACGAAAAGACGGCCGTTATCGAGGCCAACCGCACCCATGCTACCGACACCGGTTCTCCCGAGGTCCAGGTGGCCATTCTGACCGCTCGTATCAACGAGCTGACCGAGCACCTGCGCGTGCACAAGCAGGACAACCACAGCCGCCGCGGCCTGTATAAGATGATCGGTAAGCGCCGCAAGCTGCTGGACTACCTGATGGCCAAGGACATCGAGCGCTACCGCGCCCTGATCGCCAAGCTGGGCATCCGTAAGTAATTTGAGAATAGAGGGTGGCGTGGACGGTTCCATGCCACCCTTTCTTCCCATCTGTACCAAATGAATTTGCCGGGGCAAACCCGCTTTTTTAGCAGTTGAATAAGCGTCCGAACCGTCGCGAACAGCGCGGGTGTTTATTCA
>JAZNMM010000079.1:0-10649 GCA_045579605.1 Lawsonibacter sp. | reverse complement strand
TGCAGCCACTCATTGGCCTCAAAGCCGATGAAGCGGATGTTGGGCCACTGCACGGCGCAGTGGGCCATGAAGCGGTTGTCGCCCACGGAGCGGGGGACCTCCACAGGGTCGCAGTCCATCAGGCCGCTCTCCACAATGGGGTGGCAGGAGGGGCAAACAGCCGCCTTGGCCAGAGAGGCGCCGATCAGAGGAAGGCCGGTGCCCACGATAACGATCTGGTTTTCCTTGATGTTCTTGGCGATGGCGTAGGCCTGCATCTCCTGCTTGGTATACTTGGTATAATCAGCCATGTTCGTAACCTCCCTTTTCTTACTTCAGATGGGTGTTGGAGTAGCCCAGGTGGGGAGCGCTGTTCAGGCTCACCAGACGGGCACCGCCGATCTTATTGAGCAGGTCATTGTGATCCTTCACGGAGTAGACCCACTTGTCCAGATAGTCCTTGAAGGTCTCGGGGATGGCCACGCCGCTGGCGGCGTCCTCAGCAACCTTGGCGGCCCGGGCGGCAGCCTCGGCCAGCTTCTCATCGCCGGGGGCCTTCTCGGCAGCCTTCTTGGCCTTGGCAGCGGCCTTGGCCAGCTGAGCCTTGGCATCCTCAGCGTCAAAGTACTTGGAGGCCTTATCGTACTCCTTCAGAGCGCCGGGATCGTTGTCATAGTAGTTGTAGCACTGGCTGGGCCAGGCACCGAAGGGAGCGTGGACCACGGCGCTGACGCACTCGCCGAACACGCGGGTCAGGGTGGGATCGCGGCGGATGTACTCGTTGCTGACCAGCTCATCACAGGTGACGATGACCTTGCGGGCGGCCACGGCGATGTCCACGTCGTGGAACTCGTCACCCTCGATGATGCAGGTGCCGTCGGGAGAGGCCTTCTGCACATGGATCACCGCGGTGTCCAGCTTGGGCACGGGCACGGCAACGACCTTCTCGCCGGGGTTGAAGGGGTTCTCCACCTCAACGCACTTGAGATCGTCCACCTTGTCCAGGGTCTTGCGCTGCTCCTCGCTGATGCCCCAGTACTTCATCAGGCCGGAACCCTGCATCAGACGCACCGGCAGGTAAGGCAGACCAAGGGACGCGGCGTGCAGCTGCAGCATGAGCACGTCCTGAGAGTAGTCCTCGTAGATCAGCTCACCAGCCTCAATGGCGGCGCGGAAACGACGGGCCACGTTGGTGTAGCCGGAGTTGGCAGTATAGCAGTTGATATACGCCTTCACACGGCCCTCCCCGATCATCATGTCCCAGTCGCCGCCGGCAGGACCGGCCCAGACAGTGAAGTCCTTCTGCCCCTGGCGCAGGATCTCGCCCACAACGGCATAGGGCTTACGGTTGGTGGTAAAGCCGCCGAAGCAGATACAATCGCCGTCTTCGACAAACTTGGCCACCGCGTCATGCAAGGAATACACTTTGTCCATGGTAATACCTCCATATAAAAAATTTTTTGTTTGCTTTTCATAAATGTGCGCATTGTTCCATCGTTAATAGTTTAACGCTGCCGCCGTTTATTTTCTTTTCGTATCTTGGCAAAAAGTTTGCATATCTTTACCTAACGTGATAGAATACATTTTGACCGGTTGATTTTTCAAAAATACGGGGCATTTTACCTGTGTATCCAGGGGCATTTTTGCCCCAGACGGGACCGGAAAGGAGGCAACGGGATGACTCCGGTGGAATTTCACATCCAGCTCAGCGAAAACGACAACTGGAGCATGAGCCGACTTCACTTTCATGATTTCTGCGAGCTGCTGCTCCCTTTGACCAGCACCGGCAGTATGTTTGTAAACGATCAGGTCTATCCCCTGCAGCGGGGCAACCTCTACCTCATCGGGGAAAATACCCTCCATCGCACCATTGCCAGCGGATTTCACGCCCGGTACGTGCTGCACATCAACCGCAAGGCGCTGGGTGAGCTGTCCACGCCCCAGACCGATTTTCTCCAGTTTACCCGGGACTCCTTCCGCTGTGCGGCGCTGGAACCGGAGCAGCTGGATGCTCTGATTCAGGCCTTCCAGAGTCTGGAGGAAAACAAGAACGACGGCCGTTTTGGCAGCGATCTGCGGCAGATGATCCAGCTGATGCAGCTTCTGATCCAGCTTGCTCCCATCCTGAAAATGTCCACCATGAGCGAAATGACGAGCAGCAAGGATTTCCTGCGTGTGGCCCCCATCCTGGACTACATTCAGGACAACCTCACCGAGCCGCTGACGCTGGACCGTATCTCGGCCAAATTCTTCATCAGCAAGCATTACCTGTGTCGCATTTTCAAAGCCGCTACCGGCTTTTCCGTGATGGAATATATCATTCACAGTCGCGTGCTGCGCGCCCGCCAGCTGCTTCAGGAGGGGCTCAGCGTCCAGCAGGCGGGTGAGCTGTCCGGCTTTGCGGACAACTCCCACTTCATCCGCACCTTCGGCAATCTGACCGGCATGTCCCCGGGCCGATACGCCAAGGAATATCAGACCAGCGATCAGGTGCGCTCCATTAGGGAGCGCTGAATCAGCCGCCCCCCGTTCCCCCTGCCGGACGAGCCTCTCGTCCGGCTTTTTTCTCCCTGTCTCCCCCGGATTTCATGGAAAATCAGGTCAATATCCGCAAGGTCTCCCCCTCTCCGCCGCTCATCTACCCCTTCTACACATGAGTATGTGGACACTCAGCCCTTCATACACCTGCAGGGGCAAAGAAAAACACCGTGTGTCCGGCACACGGTGTTTTCTGTTTTTGGCTTCTTACAGCGCGTTGACCACGCGCTCCACCGCCTGTCTGGTGGCTTCCGCGTCACCAAAGGCAGTCATTCGGATATATCCCTCACCGCTGGGACCGAAACCCACGCCGGGAGTGGTAGCCACATTGGCGCGGTCCAGCAGCAGGTCAAAAAACTCCCACGAGCCCATGCCGTTGGGGGTCTTGAGCCAGATGTAGGGCGCGTTCACACCGCCCGACACGGTCAGTCCCGCGCGGCTGAGTCCCTCACGGATGACCTTGGCGTTATCCAGATAATAGCGGATGACCTGCTCGGTCTGCTCCTTACCTTCGGGAGTATAGATAGCCGCGGCGGCACGCTGCACCACATAGGGAACGCCATTGAACTTGGTGCACTGGCGGCGGTTCCACAGGGCGTTGAGCTTGGCGCCGTCCCGCTCCAGCTCCTTGGGCACCACGGTGTAGGCACAGCGGTTTCCGGTAAAGCCGGCGGTCTTGGAATAGGAGCGGAACTCAATGGCGCAGGTGCGGGCTCCCTCGATCTCATAGATGGTGTGGGGCACGTCCTGCTCGGTGATAAAAGCCTTGTAGGCCGAGTCGTACAGAATCACGCAGCCGTTCTTATTGGCATAATCCACCCACTGCTTGAGCTGCTCCCGGGTAGCCACCGCACCGGTGGGGTTGTTGGGGAAGCACAGATAGATCATATCCGCTTTCTCCCGGGGCAGTTCGGGGGCAAAGCCGTTTTCCGCCACACAGGGCATATAGACCAGCTTGTTCCAGCGGCCCAGCTGCTCCTGATAGTCGCCGGCGCGGCCGGCCATGGCATTGGAGTCCACATAGACGGGGTACACCGGGTCACACACGGCCACCACATTGTCCGTACCGAAAATGTCACCGATGTTGCCACAGTCACTCTTGGCACCGTCCGACACAAAGATCTCATCGGGAGCGATGTCCACCCCGCGGGCCTTGTAGTCATGCTCGGCGATGGCGTTGCGCAGGAAATCATAGCCCTGCTCCGGACCGTAGCCCCGGAAGGTGGCCGCGCTGGCCATCTCGTCCACCGCCTCATGCATGGCCTTGATGACCGCGGGGGCAAGGGGCTGGGTCACATCGCCAATGGACAGCTTGATGATCTTTGCCTCGGGATGAGCCTGAGAATAGGCGGCGATGCGGCGCGCCACCTCAGAAAACAGATAGCTGCCGGGCAGCTTGAGAAAATTCTGATTTATCTTGGTCATGGCTGGTATGCTCCTTTTCCGATTCGGGTATCAATAGACCGTGATGTACTTCTCCGTCTCCCAGGAGGACACGCGGGTGCGGTACTCATTCCACTCCTTGCGCTTGCCCTCAATGTAGTTGGATGACACGTGCTCGCCCAAAACGTCCAGGATCAGCGCGTCCTTCTCCAGCTCGTTGAGGGCCTCGTCCAGACTGCCGGGCAGGCTCTCGATGTGGTGGGCGGCACGGGTGGCCTCGTCCATCTCGTAGATGTTCTCCACGATTTCGGGGGGCGGGGTGAGCTTCTTTTCAATTCCGTCCAAACCGGCGGCCAGACACACTGCTGCCGCCAGATAGGGGTTGCAGGAGGGGTCGGGGCTGCGCAGCTCCAGTCGGGTGGACTTACCCCGGGCGGCAGGAATGCGGATCAGCGCGGAGCGGTTGGAGGCAGACCATGCCTTGTAACAGGGAGCCTCATAGCCGGGAACCAGCCGCTTATAGGAGTTGACCAGAGGGTTGGTGATGGCCGTAAAGCCCTTCACGTGGGCCAGCAAACCGGCAATAAACTGATAAGCAGTCTCGGACAGTTGCTTGTGGCCGTTGGGGTCAAAGAACACATTCTCCCCGTCGCGGAACAGGGACATATTCATGTGCATGCCGTTACCCGCCACACCAAAAATGGGTTTGGGCATAAAGGTAGCGTGCAGCTTGTGCTTCTGGGCAATGGTCTTGGCCACCAGCTTGAAGGTCATCACATTGTCCGCACCGCGCAGAGCGTCAGCATACTTAAAACCGATCTCGTGCTGACCGGCAGCCACTTCATGGTGGACGGCCTCGATCTCAAAGCCCATCTGCTCCAGCACAAGGCACATCTCGCGCCGGGCGGGCTCGCCCCGATCCAGAGGACCCAGGTCGAAATAACCCACCTCGTCGTTGGTGTGGGTGGTGGGATTGCCCCGCTCATCGGTCTCAAACATGAAAAACTCCATTTCAGGACCGATATTGAAGGTGTCAAAGCCCATGGCCTTGGCCCGGTCGATCACCCGATGCAGCACGCCCCGGGGGTCGCCCACAAAAGCCGTGCCGTCGGGATTGTACACGTCGCAGACCAGACGGGCAACCTTGCCGTATTCCGGCTGCCAGGGCAACACCACAAAGCTGTTCAGGTCGGGGTACAGATACTGATCCGACTCATTGATACGCACAAACCCCTCTATGGAGGAGCCGTCAATGGCGATTTCGTTGTTGACCGCCTTGCCGATCTGGGATGCGGTGATGACCACATTCTTCAGCTGACCGAAAATATCCACAAACTGCAGGCGGATAAAGTCAATGCCTTCCTCCTTGACGATGCGTACAATATCTTCCTTGGTGTAACCCATACGTATGACCCCTTTCTCTGCCGCCGACCGGGCGGCACGAATACACTTATACAGAAAAAAGTATACACGAAGTATCTCATCTGTCAAGCAGATTTCTTTCCCCCTTCTCCCCGAAAAACTGATAAAATTACACAAAGTCCGCCCTCACTTCCCCGGGCGAGACCCGTATTTTCCCCTGCCCTCCCCTTGCCATTTGACCGGACTTATACTATAATTGACGGGTCAGGCGCAGCCGCGCCGAATTTTGAAGCCAAAGGATGTGCAGTCGCCATGACAGCTCATGACATCCATGAATATTTGCGTCCCGGCTGCCGCGCCCATCTGGTGGGCATCGGCGGTGTGTCCATGTCCCCTCTGGCCGAGGTGCTCCACGGCGCGGGGCTGACCATCACCGGCTCGGACATGCAGGATAGCCCCACGGTCGCGCGCCTGCGCTCGGTGGGCATCCACGTGGTCATCGGCCACAAAGCCGAAAATATACAGGGCGCCCAGTGCATCATCCGCACCGCCGCCGTCCACGACGACAATCCTGAGATCGCCGCCGCCCGTGCCGCCGGCATTCCCGTATTTGAGCGAGCTCAGGCCTGGGGCGCCATCATGCGCCACTATAAAAACGCCCTGTGTGTATCCGGCACCCACGGAAAGACCTCCACCACCTCCATGTGCACCCACATTTTCATGGCGGCTCAAGCCGACCCGACCGTGATGATCGGGGGCACACTGCCCATGCTGGGCGTGGGCCATCGGGTAGGCAAGGGGGACACCATTATTCTGGAATCCTGTGAGTATTGCGACTCCTTCCTCTCCTTCTTCCCCACCGTGGCGGTCATCCTCAATGTGGACGCCGACCACCTGGACTATTTTGCTGACCTGGCGGCCGTACAGCGCTCCTTCCGCTCCTTTGCCGCACTGGTTCCGCAGGAAGGCTGGGTGGTGGCAAATGCCGAGGACGAGAACACCGTGTGCGCCCTGTCCGGACTGGACCGCCCCACCCTCACCTTCGGTGTGGAACAGGGTGACGTGACCGCCTGTAATTTGCGCTGGCTCAACGGCATGGGTGAATTCGACGTGCTGGTGCGTGGGGAGCACTACGCCCACGTGCGTCTGCAGGTGCCCGGCGTGCACAATGTGAAAAACGCCCTGGCCGCCGCTGCGGCCGCCTATGTGCTACACCTGCCCGGCAGCGCGGTGGAGCATGGTCTGGGCGAGTTTATCGGCGCGGGCCGCCGTTTCGAGCATAAGGGCGAGTACCGGGGCGCGCAGATCTATGACGATTACGCCCACCACCCCGGCGAGCTGGAAGCCCTGCTGACCACCGCAAAAACGCTGGGCTATCAGCGGGTGGTGTGTGCGTTCCAGCCCCACACCTATACCCGCACAAAAGAGCTGTTTGATGACTTTGTCCGGGTGCTCCCCCTTGCCGATGTGGTGGTGCTGGCGGAAATCTATGCCGCCCGGGAACAGAACACCATCGGCATCTCCTCCCGGGACCTTGCCGCCCATCTGCCCGGTGCCATCTTCTGCCCCTCGCTGGAGGAGGTCACCCAAACTCTGGCCCAGCTGGCCCGCCCCGGCGACCTGATCCTTACCGTGGGCGCAGGCAGCATCTACACCGCAGGGGAAGCCCTGGCCCGCCTGGAATAACGAAAGAACAAACCGACCGGCACTCCCCTTGGGGAATTCCGGTCGGTTTTTGTATCAGATATGTGTGTTGGTGGTCACAGCCTCCAGCACCGCGTAGCGGTCCATGGGGAAGGGCTTGGTCATAGCCAGCGCCTCCTCAATGTCGATGTCCACCACCTTGCCGTCCTTGGTTGCAATGACACGGTTGGCCTTGCCCTCGGAGAGGACCTTCACCGCCTCATAACCCATGCGGGTCGCGGTCTCACGGTCCCGGGAGGAGGGAGAACCGCCGCGCTGAATGTGGCCCAGCACGGTGACCCGGGGGTCCAGGCCGATGCTCTGGCGGATCTTGGCCGCGATGTCCATGGCGCTGCCCGCGCCCTCGGCCACCACCACCATATAGTGGGTGCGACCAGCCAGCCGGGCCTGACGGATCTTCTCCACCACGTCCCGCTCCACATCCACCTCACGCTCGGGGATGAGCACGGCGGTAGCACCGGTGGCGATACCCACATACAGGGCCAGATATCCCGCATGCCGGCCCATGACCTCTACCAGCGAGCAGCGCTCGTGGGACTGCATGGTGTCGCGGAGCATGTCGATGGCATCCACCGCGGTGTTGCAGGCGGTGTCAAAGCCGATGGTGTACTGGGAGCATCCGATGTCGTTGTCAATGGTGGCGGGAATACCGATGACGGGAATACCGTGCCGGGACAGGGCCAGCGCACCCCGGAAGGTGCCGTCGCCGCCGATGGCCACCACGCCGTCCAACCCCAGCAGGCGGCAAGTTGCCAGCGCCTTGAGCTGACCGGCCTCGGTCATAAACTCCTCGCTCCGGGCGGTGTAGAGCACCGTTCCGCCCTTCTCAATGATATGGCTGACGCTGCCCGCGTCCATGCGGACAAAGTCGCCGTTGATCAGTCCATTATAACCCCGGCGGATGCCGATGCACTCAATGCCCATGCTCAGGGCAGTACGCACCACCGCGCGCACCACCGCGTTCATGCCGGGGGCATCCCCGCCGCTGGTCAGTACGCCGATGCGTTTGATCTTCTGTTCCATGTTCGGTTCACTCTCCTTAGGTCTGCGATTTTCGCTGTCCCTTATTATGCCATTGTTCCCCGTCCCCTGTCAAGAAATTCTCCCCTGTATCCGGGCTGCCTGCAGGGAAAAAGTTTTTGGGAAAAAGCAAAATTTCCTGTTGACATACGCCATCGCTTCGAGTATAATAACCTTCGCCGCTTGACTTTGCGGCACAACAGGGGAGCATAGCTCAGCTGGTAGAGCGCATGCCTTACAAGCATGATGTCACAGGTTCGAGCCCTGTTGTTCCCACCACTTTACCATCTGGCTCGGTAGTTCAGTTGGTTAGAACGCCGGCCTGTCACGCCGGAGGTCGAGGGTTCAAGTCCCTTCCGAGTCGCCATTTGCCTCTGTAGCTCAGTTGGTAGAGCAGAGGACTGAAAATCCTCGTGTCGTTGGTTCGATTCCGACCGGAGGCACCAACAACCAAAAGTCCTTGAGAGGGTCCTCCCCTCTCAAGGCACATCTGCGAGTGTAGCTCATCTGGTAGAGCGCCACCTTGCCAAGGTGGAGGTAGCGAGTTCGAGCCTCGTCACTCGCTCCATTTTTTTGGAGCGTCCCGCTCCAGATGGTGGCATAGCCAAGTGGAAAAGCACAGCTCTGCAAAAGCTCCATCCCCAGTTCAAATCTGGGTGGCACCTCCAATAAATCGACAAGCTTCAACAGAAGCTTGTCGATTTTATTTATTACCCATACTCCTATTACATACTTGCCCTGCTGCCAACTTCAGTTGGTGGTGGGGCTTTTTATTGGCCCCCTCTGACGAGGGGGCCTGTCAGCCGTTCCGACTGACCGGGGGAGAGATTCGCCTTCTTCCTTTTCTCTCCCTCCGTCATTGGCTCTGCAAATGCCACCGCCCTCACCACAGCGCCGCCGTCGGTGACTACCCCTCAGTCAGCCCAAGGCGCGGACAGCTCCCCTTACAAGGGGAGCCAGCGCGGACCCTACGGCTGCGTGGTTTGTTGTGTCATTCCGGTCGCACTTTTTACATTCAATTTCCCCTTTATTTTCCCGTTTTCCCTTGCCTTTCCCTTTGTTTCCATTTATAATACCTTATGTATAGTCAAAATTTCCCCGCCGGGTGTTTTCCATCCGTACCATCTGTGCCTCTGGCATGTAAAGGAGCCGAGTATTTATGAAACATTCTCTCAAGCAAAGCGTCCACCGTCTGCTGTCCGGCGCGCTGTGCGCAGCGGTACTGCTGTCCGGTCTGGTGTTCGCGCCCATTCCTGCCAAGGCGGCGGGGACGGCAACCACGCACTACAGCTTTCAATGCGCCAACACCAGCATACTGACGACAACCTCCACCGACACCAGCTCATACAGCACCGGTGCCATCTACGGGTCCGGAGCCGTTTCTTCCTCTGTTCGTACTTTCCGTTTAGGTAACGCCTATGACAAGCATCCAAGTGAAAGTCTTAGTTTTGAGCTGACCAAGATGCCCGCGCTAAACACCAACGGTCTCGGCTCGGTCAATATCTCCATGGTTTACGCAAACAATTCCGGTTCAGGCGGAATTAATGTTAATTGTAGTCGAAATCTGCAGGTCAAAGTATCCTTGGACGGCACAAACTACCTGCCCGGCAGCGTAGGCGTACGTTCCTCCAAGCTGATGGGTGGCGGGCTGATTCGCTCCGAGAGCGACACTCAAACTGCTATGGAAGGCCTGTTCTACCGAATCGAGACGGAAAACCTGCTGGACATTCCCGGTGTGGCGGGTAACACCATCCAGAAAATCATGATTCTGCCCGACGGAGAAGGGCACTGCACCGGCGGTCACTTCTACATGGGAGAGCTCTGTGTGAACACCTATCCCTCTAAGGACACGTTTGATTCCGCATGTCCCGCCGAAGTCGTCCCCAACACCCGCATTTCCGGCAACACGCTCCGTGACATCGCTGTAGCCGAAGCTTTGCGTACTGCCAACACCCCCCGTAGTATCTTCTCCGGCCCAGTGTATGAGAAATATCCGGACGCCACCCGCGAGTTCTTCCAGTTTGACACCAGCCAGGGTATGGACTGCCAGACCTTTGTGTTCAATGCCATCTCCCGGGTATCCCGCACCACTGCGAGCTCGGTGCAGTACTCCCTCAATGCCAACCGCGCCAGACTGGCGGGAGGGCTGACCCCTGTTAATGCCATCCCCCAGTATACCGATACGGATATCATCGGCATTGCTGCTGCCGATGCAGCTTCTCTGCCTTCCGACCGGGTACAGGAAATCTATCAAAACTATGCTGCCGCCCGCAAGGGCGATTATGCCTCCCACCATCTGAAGGACGTCGACTCCGACTTTACCCATATTCGCTTGGTCAGCGAAGACGCAACGGTCAAATATATAAATAATGACCCCGACCAGGGCATCGACGGCGCAAGCAGCTATCTGCTTTTCCATGAACAAGACTCCTCAACTAAGTACAATTCCCAGACAAAGCGGTATGGTTACAGCTACGTTAACAACAAATTCACCTTTGAACAGCTTTTGGATGGCGCAACCTCCGGTCATGGCTGCTATGTTGTCTACACCCTGGACGAGTATGCCGACGAGAGCGAGAACAACCAAATCGAAAAGGCATCGGTGGAAGCGGTGTTTGGTTCCAAAACCGCTGGTGAAAACTTTGTAAGTGGCGGTCTGAACA
>JAZNMM010000078.1:0-12796 GCA_045579605.1 Lawsonibacter sp. | reverse complement strand
GCTGGCCATGGTGCTGATGCTGTTGGACCACACCTGCTGGACCATCGCCTTTGAGCACCAGTGGATGACCTGTGCAGGCCGGCTGACCTTTCCTCTGTTTGCCTTCCTTATTGCAGAGGGCTATTGCCATACCGGGGACTTCAAACGCTATTTCAGGCGGATATTCCTCTTTGCCCTGATCAGTGAGATACCATTTAACCTGATGACCGGGGGCGGACTGCTCAACCCCTTCCATCAGAACGTGATGTTCACCTTCTGTGTGGCCCTGCTTCTTCTGCGCATGGTGGACAAGGCGTGGGAGCGGAGCTGGCTACAGGGTGTGCTTGTGGCAGTGTTCGGCGGCTGTTTGGGCTATGGGCTTGGCTTTCTCACCTTTGTGGACTACTACGGCTACGGTGTCATTACCGTGCTGGTGTTTTGGCTGGCCGGAAAGGTGCGCCTGGGCTGGCTGTTGGAGCTGGCGGCGCTGGCCTATATCAATGTGGAGCTTATCGGTGGAATGAGCTATGTGCTTACCCTGTGGGGCAGGGAGGTCTGGATCCCTCAGCAGGCATTTGCCCTGTTGGCGCTGATCCCTGTTTGGATGTATAATGGACAACGCGGTCCGGGCGGGAAGAAGTGGCAGTATTTTGGCTATGCGTTCTACCCGGCCCATATTCTGGTCCTTGCCCTGCTGGCGTTGGCCGGTGTTTCCCTGTGACGAGGTGAGAGCGTGGCAAAGCAGAAAGAAGAAAAGACCAATGTCATGCGCATACTGGAACACAAAGGCATCGCTTATGCCGCCCACACCTATGAGCATGAGGAGGGCGTGGCGGTGGACGGCGTCACCGTGGCGCGCAGTCTGGGACAGGACCCGGAGTGCGTGTTCAAGACGCTGGTGGCCCGAGGCGCATCAAAAAACATCTATGTGTTTGTTATCCCTGTGGCGGACAGCCTGGACCTGAAAAAGGCCGCCCGGGCCGTGGGAGAGAAGTCCATTGAAATGGTCGCCGTCAAGGAGATCAACACCCTGACCGGCTATGTCCGGGGCGGCTGTTCCCCGGTGGGAATGAAAAAGGAATATACCACCACCTTCCATGAGACCGCTGAGATCGTGGATACCATCATGGTGTCCGCGGGCAAGATCGGCTGGCAGGTGGAGCTGGCCCCTGCCGACCTGATGGAACTGGTGGGGGGAACGCTGGCCGATCTGGTGGTGGGCTGAAAATCAACGAACAAGGAGAATTCTCATGCAGGATAAAATCTATATCAAGGGTGCGCGTGAGAACAACTTAAAAAACATTGATGTGGAGATCCCCCGGGACAAGCTGGTGGTGCTCACGGGACTGTCCGGCTCGGGCAAGTCCTCTCTGGCCTTTGACACCATCTATGCCGAGGGCCAGCGCCGCTATGTGGAGTCCCTGTCCTCCTATGCCCGGATGTTTCTGGGCCAGATGGAGAAGCCGGATGTGGACTACATCGACGGTCTCAGCCCCGCCATCTCCATCGATCAGAAGACCACCAGCAAGAACCCCCGGTCCACCGTGGGCACGGTGACGGAGATCTATGACTATCTGCGCCTTTTGTGGGCCCGGGTGGGCACGCCCCACTGTCCCCAGTGCGGCAAGGAGATCCAACAGCAGACCATCGACCAGATCATCGACCAGGTCATGGCCCTGCCCGAGGCCACCCGCATCCAGATCATGGCCCCCGTCATCCGGGGCAAAAAGGGCGAACACCAGAAGATCTTTGAGGACGCCCGCAAGTCCGGCTATGTCCGCGTGCGGGTGGACGGCTCTTTGTACGACCTGTCCGAGGAAATTGCCCTGGACAAGAACAAAAAGCACGAAATCGAGGTGGTGGTGGACCGGCTGGTCATCCGGGAGGACATCGTCCGCCGCCTCACCGACAGCGTGGAGATCGCCGCCAACCTGTCCGGCGGTCTGGTGGTGATCAACATCGTGGGGGAGGACCGGGACATCCTGTTCTCTCAGAACTATGCCTGTGAGGACTGCGGTGTGTCCATTGAGGAGCTCACCCCCCGTATGTTCTCCTTCAACAACCCCTTTGGCGCCTGCCCCACCTGCACCGGTCTGGGTGCCCAGCTGAAGGTGGACCCCGACCTGATCATTCCCAACAAGAATCTGTCCATTCTGGAGGGAGCTATCACGGCCTCCGGCTGGAACTCCATCAAGTCTGACGGTATCTGCCGCATGTATTTCGATGCCCTGGCCAAGCGCTATAAATTCAAACTGAACACCCCGGTCAATGACCTGCCCAAGCAGGTCATTGATGTGATCCTCTACGGCACCAACGGGGAGAAGCTCCAGCTGTTTTACGACCAGCCCAGAGGGCAGGGCACGCTCTATCAGGCCTTTGAGGGCATCTGCAACAACCTGGAGCGCCGCTATCGGGAGACCCAGTCGGACGCGGTGAAGCGGGAGCTGGAGGAATGTATGTCCCAGTCACCCTGTCCCGCCTGTGGAGGGCGGCGTCTGCGCCGGGAATCGCTGGCGGTGACGGTGGGCGGGCTGGCCATTGACCGGTTCTGTGACAAGTCGGTCACCGACGCTCTGGACTTTGTGGACGCGCTCAAGCTCACTGACACCCAGATGCTCATCGCCGAGCGCATCCTGAAGGAGATCCGTGCCCGACTGGGCTTTTTGAGCAGTGTGGGACTGCAGTATCTCACCCTGTCCCGGGGAGCGGCCTCCCTGTCCGGCGGCGAGAGCCAGCGTATCCGGCTGGCCACCCAGATCGGCTCGTCTCTGATGGGCGTGCTGTATATTCTGGACGAGCCCTGCATCGGCCTGCACCAACGGGACAACGACAAACTGCTGGCCACCCTCAAGCACCTGCGTGACCTGGGCAACACCCTGCTGGTGGTGGAGCATGACGAGGACACCATGCGTCAGGCGGACTATATCGTGGACGTGGGCCCGGGGGCGGGCGTGCACGGCGGGCATATCGTGGCCGCGGGCACGCCGGAGGCAGTGATGGCCTGCCCCCACTCCATCACCGGCGACTACCTGTCCGGACGAAAGAAGATCCCCGTGCCCATCAAGCGCCGTACCGGCAGTGGAAAGGTCCTGCGCGTCCTCGGCGCGGCGGAAAACAACCTGCGTGGCATCGATGTGGACTTCCCGCTGGAGACCTTCACCTGCGTCACCGGCGTGTCGGGCAGTGGAAAATCCTCTCTGGTCAACGAGATCCTCTACAAGAAGCTGGGCGCGGACCTCAACCGCACCAAGACCCGGGCGGGCAGACACGAGCGCATGGAGGGGGAGGAACATCTGGACAAGGTCATCAGCATCGACCAGTCCCCCATCGGGCGCACCCCTCGCTCCAACCCGGCCACCTATACCGGCCTGTTCAACGACATCCGCGACCTGTTTGCCTCCACCCCCGATGCCAAGAGCCGGGGTTACGCCGCCGGACGCTTTTCCTTCAATACCCGGGGCGGGCGGTGCGAGGCCTGTCAGGGCGACGGCCTGCTGAAAATCGAAATGCATTTCCTGCCCGACATCTACGTTCCCTGCGAAGTGTGCAAGGGACGGCGCTACAACCGGGAGACGCTGGAGGTGCGCTACAAGGGGAAGAATATCTACGAGGTGCTGGAGATGACGGTGGACGAGGCACTGCCCTTCTTCCAGAACCTGCCCCGCATCTATAACCGGCTGGAAACGCTGGCCGACGTGGGTCTGGGCTACGTGAAACTGGGTCAGGCATCCACCACCCTGTCCGGCGGCGAGGCCCAGCGGGTCAAGCTGGCTACGGAGCTGTCCAAAAAGGCCACCGGCCGCACCATTTATATTCTGGACGAGCCCACCACCGGCCTGCACACCGCCGACGTGCACAAGCTCATTCAGGTGCTCCAGCGGCTGGTGGACGCGGGGAACACCGTGGTGGTCATCGAGCATAATCTGGACGTGATCAAGACTGCCGACCACATCATTGACCTTGGCCCCGAAGGGGGCGACGGCGGCGGCAGTATCGTGTGCACCGGCACGCCCGAGCAGGTGGCGGCCTGCGAGGGAAGCTATACCGGACAATACCTCAAACGTGTGCTGAACTAAGAGCGAAACGGCAACCTGCTTTACAGAAAAAGAGACAGAGGTGCGATATGGAACTGTTTGAATGGCTGACCGACACCACCGCGGGACAATGCGTGTTTACCATGTTGGTGTCCATGATCCCCATTATCGAACTGCGCGGCGGTCTTCCCTTTGGGGTGGCGCTGGGACTGCCCTACTATCTGGCCTTTCCCGCGGCCGTGCTGGGCAACATCATTCCCGCCCCCTTCATCATCGTGTATATTCGCCGCATCTTTGACCTGATGCGTCGGCGCATGCCCCGGCTGAACGGTCTGGTGGACCGGCTGGAGCGCAAGGCCCACCTGAAAGGGCAGAAAGTGACCAAATACAAGTATATCGGCCTGTGGCTGTTCGTAGCCATCCCCCTGCCGGGCACCGGTGCGTGGACGGGCTCGCTGGCGGCGGCCTTTCTGGATACCCGGTTGAAGAAGGCCCTGCCCGCCATCGTGCTGGGTGTGATCACCGCCGGCTGCATCATGCTGGCGCTCACCCACGTAGGTATCAATCTGTTTTCTGGTGCTTTGGCATAAAAAACACCCGTTTGCCTCTCCGTTCATAGAATGAGCCGGAGGTGAGCGTAACGATGCTCTGGTGCTGTGGTTTGGTAGCGGCGGCCATCGCCGCCGTGTGTGGTGGCTGTTTGCTATACGGACGGCTGCTGTGTCCCCATTGTGACACGGGTATGTGCGCGGTGGTGTGGGCGAAGGGAGACGGCGAGGGGGTGGAGCAGCGGGTGCGCTGCCTGATGTGGCTGCACCGCTGTGGCCTGCTGCGCTGTACCGTGGCGGTGGCCGACATGGGCCTGGACGAGGAGGGGCGGCGGCTGGTCGCCCTGCTTGCCCGGCGCTATCCTACCCTGTGCCGGTACGAAGGATAAGAAAAGGAGGGGACCGGATGGAGGAGCAACGCAATCTGATCGAGGGTACCGTATCCTCCATCGTGTTCCAGAACGAGGAGAACGGCTACACTGTCCTGCGGCTGGAGACGGGCGCCAATGAGGTCACCGTGGTGGGCTGTATGCCCGGCGTGGCCCCCGGCGAGTCCGTGTCCGTGCGAGGTGGGTGGGTGCGCCACCCCTCCTATGGGGAACAATTCAAGGCCGAACAGGTGGAACGGCGTATGCCCCGGGGGATCAAGGAGGTCTTTCGCTACCTCGCCTCCGGCGTGGTCAAGGGCATCGGACAATCCACCGCCCGGCGGCTGGTGGAAGAGTTCGGGGAGGACGCCCTGCGCATTCTGGAGGAGGAGCCGGAAAAGCTCACCGCCATCAAGGGCATTACCCTCAAGCGCGCCCAGACCATGAGCGCCGCCTACCGCCAGCAGATGGGCATGCGCCTGCTGCTGGAACTTCTCTCCCGGCACGGTCTGCCTGTGGAGCTGGGCTCGGCGCTGTACCGTCAGTGGGGGGATGTGTCGTTGGATATGATCAAAGCCAACCCCTACTTGCTCATCCATGAGGAGTGGGGGGTGGACTTTGCCCGGGCGGACGCGCTGGGGGAGGCCCTTGGCATCGAGATCAACGACCCCCTGCGGCTGGAAGCGGCGGTGCTGTTCGAGCTGAGCTACAACCTGAACAACGGGCATACCTTCTTGCCCCGAGGCAAGCTGCTTGGCGCGGCCACCCAGCTGTCCCAGGTCGGGGCAAACGAGGTGGAGATCTGTCTGGACGCACTGCTGGCCCGGGGCGAGGTGGTGCAGGAGGAGCTGGCGGGGGAGACGGCGGTCTACCTTGCCCAGCTGCATCAGGCAGAGGAATACGTGGCCTGCCGCATCGCCAGCATGGGCGGGGAGGATTTGCTTCCCCCGGAGGATCTGGACCGGCGGCTGAGCGAAATTCAGCGCTCCCTTGCCATTACATACGCGCCCCAGCAGGTGCAGGCGGTGAAGCTGGCGGCGGGCAGCCGTGTCATGCTGCTCACCGGTGGCCCGGGCACGGGCAAGACCACCACCCTGCGCGGCGTGTTGGCCCTGTTCGACTCGCTGGGGCTGGACACGGCCCTGGCCGCGCCCACCGGCCGGGCGGCAAAGCGGCTGGGCGAGCTGTGCGGCACGGAGGCCGCCACCATACACCGCATGCTGGAAATGAGCTACGACCCCCAGAGCGGTCAGCTGGTGTTCAGCCGGAACGAGGACGACCCCCTGCAGGCGGACGCGGTCATTGTGGACGAGACCTCCATGGTGGATGTGCAGCTGATGGCGGCCCTGCTGCGTGCCCTGCGTGAGGACTGCCGACTCATCCTTGTGGGCGACCCGGACCAGTTGCCCTCGGTGGGGGCGGGCTGTGTGTTCGCCGATCTGATCCGAAGTCAGACCGTGCCCACCGTGCGCCTGACGGAGATCTTTCGCCAGGCGGCCCAAAGTGCCATCGTGCGCAACGCCCACTGCATCAACGCCGGTGAGCTGCCAGACCTGCGGGCCAACGACAGCGACTTCTTCTTCCTTTCCCGGCGGGATAGCACCGGGGCGGTGGACACCATTGTGGACCTGTGCCGCCGCCGTCTGCCCGAGCGCATGGGCATTCCCGCCGACCAGATCCAGGTGCTTTCCCCCACCCGTAAGTGGGGCAGCGGCACAGCGGTGCTCAACCGGGCGCTGCAGGCCGCTCTCAACCCGCCCCGGGAGGACAAGGGAGAGCGGAATTTCGGGGAGCATATCTTCCGGCAGGGCGACCGGGTGATGCAGATCCGCAACAACTACGACCTGCTCTGGCGTGAGAAGGAGAGCGGTAAGTCGGGCATGGGCGTGTTCAACGGGGACATCGGCATCATCACCGCCATCGCCCCCCGGGGGGAGACGGTCACCGTGGACTTTGACGGCCGGGAAGTGGAGTATACCCCCGACCTGCTGGGGGAGCTGGAGGCGGCCTATGCCGTCACCGTGCACAAGGCCCAGGGCAGTGAGTACCGGGCGGTCATCCTGGCCGCGGTGGACGGTGCGCCCATGCTGCTTACCCGCGGGGTGCTCTATACTGCCGTCACCCGGGCCAAGAGCCTATTCATCATCGTGGGCGATGAGGACGTGGTGGCCCGCATGGTGGCCAACAACCGCCAGACCCGCCGTTATTCCGGCCTGCGGGCACGGCTGGCGAGGAGCAATTAAAATGTTTGCGTGCAATTGCACGCAAACGGCGATAAAAAGTTTCAGAAAGCGTACCATAAATTCAACTTGGCGTGCAGTTGCATGCGGATTGAAGGTGTGGTATGGATAGAAAGGATATCAAACACATTGGGTTGCGTGTTTCTGCGGAGATGCACCGAAAGTTAGCCTATATTGCGGAATATGATGCAAGAAATGTGAATAGCCTTGCCATGAGCTTGCTGAACCAGTGCATTCGCGAATTTGAAAAAGAGCATGGACCTATCCGGTTGGACGAGCTGGGCGAGTAAGACGCTGCTGGACCTGCTGTTCCCGCCCAAATGCCCCTTTTGCCAGCGGATGTTGAAAACAGGGGACGAGCTGTTGTGTCCCCAATGCCAGCGGGACCTGCCCTGGACCCGGGAGACGCAGGGAGAACGGCGGGTGGAGTTTGCCGCCCGGTGTGTGGCGCCTCTGTGGTATCAGGAGGACTGCCGGGAGGCGGTGCACCGGTTTAAGTTTGAGGGTGTGCGTCGGTACAGCCAGCCCTTTGCCGTGTTGATGACACAGTGCGCTCAGGACCGGCTTGCCGGTGACTCTGATCTGGTCACGTGGGTGCCGGTCAGCCGCCTGCGGCGGTGGGGCCGGGGATACGACCAGGGGGAGCTGCTGGCCCGGGGTGTTTCCCGGGAACTGGACCTGCCGCTGGTGGCGACGCTACGCAAAAAGCGGCACAACAAACGCCAGTCCTCCCTTGTAGGGTTTGCCGCCCGCCGGGCCAACGTGCTGGGTGTCTATGAGATGCTCGGGGACGTTCCGGTGGAGGACAAGCGGGTGCTGCTTATCGACGATGTGGTGACCACCGGGGCCACCCTGTCTGAATGTGCCCGGGTCCTGCGCACGGCCGGTGCCCGGGAGGTGGTCTGCCTCACCCTGGCCATGACGGAGCCGGGGCGCAAAAAAGTTTGAAAATTTCGGTTGAAATACCGACCAAGACCCGATATAATAAATCAGTAAGACAGTCTGCGGCGGTTTGGTCCGCCGATAAACCAAAAATAACAGGAAAGTGAGAACATCACTGTGAGTAATCGAAATTCGAGAAGATCGGCAAGATCGTCCTCTTCTGCGGGCAACCGTGGCAACAAGGGCATGAGAGGTCTGATCAGCAACCTGTTCACCAAGGACATCGGCATCGATCTGGGCACGGCTTCTATTCTGGTTTATATCCGGGGCCGAGGGGTCGTTCTGCGCGAGCCGTCCGTGGTGGCCATGGACAAGAACACCGGCAAGCTGGTCAGCGTGGGCTCTGAAGCCCAGGCCATGCTGGGCCGCACCCCCGGCAACATCGTTGCCATGCGTCCCCTGCGCGAGGGCGTGATCTCCGACTACGACATGACTGAGCGTATGCTCAAGGAGTTTATCCGCAAGGTGACCACCTTCAGCCTGTTTAAGCCCCGCCTGATTATCTGCGTCCCCTCCGGCATCACCGAGGTGGAGGAACGTGCAGTCATTGACGCGGGCATTCAGGCCGGCGCGCGCAAGGTCTTTCTGATCGAGGAGCCCGTGTGGGCTGCCATCGGCGCGGGCATCGACATCGCCAAGCGCGACGGACACATGGTAGTGGACATCGGCGGCGGCACGGCGGACATCGCCGTGATCTCCCTGTCTGGCGTGGTGGAGTCTGCCTCCATCAAGACCGGCGGCGACAAGTTCGACGAGGCCATCATCAAGTACATCCGCCGCAAGTACAACGTGCTCATCGGTGAGCGTACTGCGGAGGAGTTAAAGATGACCATCGGCTGCGTGTTCCCCCGCCCGGAGGAAGTGGCCATGCAGATCAAGGGCCGCTGCCTGATGACCGGTCTGCCCCGGGAGTTCACCGTTACCTCCAGTGAGACCATCGAGGCCTTTGAAGAGGTCTCCGGTCACATTCTGGAGGCCATCCACGGTGTCCTGGAGCGCACGCCTCCCGAGCTGGTGGCCGACATTTCCACCAACGGCATCGTGATGACCGGCGGCGGCAGTCTGGTCTGGGGCTTCGACAAGCTGATCGAATCCCACACCGGCATTGAGACCAATGTGGCGGAGGACGCCATTTCCTGTGTGGCCTACGGCACGGGCAAGAGCCTGGAGAGCCTGGACGCCATGCAGGACGGCACCATGAACCTGTCCCGCAGAAAGCAGATGAATTATTGATAAAAATGCGGCGGCTCAGTGTGAGCCGCCGCATTTTTTGCGGAGTAAAAAAATGAGCCGACGCGGCCACGTCGGCTCGTTTGATTTACTTGACGGTATAATTGCCCCGGACCAGCACTTTCACCGTGTTGGCGGTGGCGGTAACGGCACGGTCGGCGATGGTGGCCATATACAGGTGGTTGACCGTCAGTCCGCCGCCGTTGTTCAGCGCCTCGCCGGTGGTGGTGTCGATCAGACCGGGTGCGCCGGGGGCGACACACTGGGCCGTGCCGATGCGCAGCATCACCTCGCAGCCCACCTCCATGTGCAGGGTCTGACCCTTTTTCAGGGTGACCACATGGTAGGAGGAGGTCTTTTTCCCGTCGATGTCCTTGAGCGCGGTGTCCATCTGCCCGGAGTAATCCTGCACCAGCCGGGTCAGCTCGTCCACCAGCTGATCGTGGTAGGTCTGGGTCTGCTCGTCCACCTGGGAGAGAATGGAGGGGGTGGCGGTCTGGGTCAGGTAGCTCAGGGTGATGAGCGGATCGCTCTGACTGCCTTCCCCCGCGGCCAGGGCCACGCCGGCGCACACGCACACAAGGGCAAGGGCGGCGGCGCCCAGCCGGATAACGGTCAGCTTATGTTTTTTCATTATGTATCTCCTTTATCATGGGGATGCCCCGGGGGGCATCCCGTAGTTGTCAGACCATGGTTTCCGGGTGCAGGCCAAAGCTGACCGCGATGGCACTGTCTACCTTTTTCATCACTGTATCGTCCACCTTACCCATATGCTCCCGCAGGCGGCGTTTATCCAGCGTGCGGATCTGCTCCAGCAGGATCACGGAATCCTTGGGAAGACCGTAGCTCATGGCCGCAAGGGAGATGTGGGTGGGCAGACGGGCTTTGCCCGTTTGTGAGGTGATGGCTGCAGCGATCACCGTGGGACTGTGCCGGTTGCCGGTATCGTTCTGCACGATGAGCACCGGACGCACCCCGCCCTGCTCGCTGCCCACCACCGGGCTGAGGTCGGCGTAAAAAATATCGCCGCGCTTTACACTGTTATCCACAATTACTCACACTCCGCCGGAAAAGATAGCAGGCGTTACCGGAGCCGTCCTATGTAACGCTGTACTATGATTTTCCCACGGGGCGACGGGAATTATACCGGGAAAGAATTTTATTTCTCCGCCGCCCGCTCCGGCGGCAGGGACCTTGCCGCGCCGCCGCTCCGAATCATACTATGCTCCGAAACGGGGGAGTGTTCAGTCGGGAAAGACCCGGGGGACGCGGGGGGAGACGGCGCACAAAAGCTCGTAGGGAATGGTTTCCAGCAGGTCGGTGGCCTGTTCCAGCGGTTTATCCGCTCCAAACACGGTGGCCACACTGCCCCGCTGCACGTGGGGCAGGTCGGTCACGTCCACCATGCACATATCCATGCAGATGCGGCCCACGATGGGGGCGGGAACGCCGTCAAATTCCACGCTGAATTGGCCGGAAAGACGCCGATCCAGCCCGTCCGCGTATCCAATGGGCAGCACGGCAAGGCGGCTGTCCCGCTGCACCGTGGCGGTGCAGCCATAGCTGACGGGAGTGCCGGCAGGCAGGTCGCGAATGGCCACCACCCGGCTGAGCAGGCTCATCACCGGCTGCAGCTCCGTCTCCATCAAATTTTGGCAGGAGGGGGAGGGGTAATGGCCGTACAGGGCGATGCCGGGACGCACCATGTCCAGATGGGTACAGGGATAGTGTAACGCAGCCGCGGTGGCGGCGCAATGGCGAATGGCAAAATGCAGGCCGTAAGTTTCTTCCAGCAGCCGGTCCGTGTCCATAAAGCGGGTGAACTGGAGCATGGTGTAGTCCTCGTCCCCGTCGGCATTGGCAAAGTGGGTGAAGATGCCCTCGTGCTCCAGACCGGGTAGGGCGCACAGCGCCGCAGCCTCGCGGGCGGCTGCCTCCGGGTCGCAGGCCAGAATGCCCACCCGGCTCATGCCGGTGTCCAGCTTGATGTGAATGCGCACGGTGGTGTTGCGCGCCAGTGCTTCCTCGGACAGGGCCCGGGCAAGCTCCATGGTGCAAACGGTCTGGGTCAGGCCGTACTCCACCACCTGTCGGGCCAGAGGGGCAGGGGTGCAGCCAAGAATCAGAATGGGAGCGGTGATATCTGCCCTGCGAAGCTCGATGGCCTCGTCCAGGCAGGCCACCGCCAGCATCTCACAGCCCAGTTCCTGCAGACGGCGGGCCACGGGAATGACACCGTGGCCGTAGGCGTTGGCCTTGACCACGCCCAGGAAACGGCAGTCCTCACTCAGTTCAGCACGCACAGCGCGGTAGTTATGCTCCAGGGCGGACAGGGAGATTTGAGCCCAGGTACGTTGTGTATCCCATTGCATACTTGCTCACTTCTTTCGTCGTTTTCACAGTCACAGCAGGGTAAACTGCTCAAATTCACATCGGACGCTCTGCCGTCCGTCCAGCATCAGCTCGCCCAGCACCAGCGCGCCCGAGCCGGGGTCGAACCACAGGGTGGCCTCCTGCCCCTGGCCGGGGGAGAGGGCGGGATCGCGGCACAGCACCCGCAGCAGGGATATGCCGTCCGGAGATTCCAGCGTGCTGCTGTCCATAAAGGCAGAGCGCGCTGCCTCCAGCAGGGCGGGGACGGCCCCAAGGGGGGTCAGTCCGTCGTCGGACAGAGGACCGGTTTCCACCACGACACCGTCATATTCCAGCTGGCCGTCCTTTCCGGACAGGCGGGCGACGGTCCCGGCCACTTCCGCTGGGGCGGTGAGGGTGAGCACGGTGTCCTCGCCCAACACGCTGACCGCGCCCTCGTAGGTATACACGCGCCGGCCGTAATCCGCCGTCAGATGCACCTGTGCGGTGCACCCTGCGGCGGCAAGGTACTGCGCGCGAATGGACAGGGCCTGTTCCTGGGGGGTAGTGCCGCCGCCGGCTCTGCAGGAACACAGCGGCAGGGTCATCATCAGTACACAAACCAGCCATGCTTTGCGTACCATAGGTCCTCCAATTAATTGAGTTGTTCCAGCTCCCTCATGGCATCGGGCAGGAAGCCCAGCAGGTCGCTGGGGGTCATGGCGTATTCGCCCAGCTGCCCGGCACACAGGTCGCCGGCGCGGCTGTGCAGCCACACGCCCATGGCGGCGCTTTCCGCCGCCGGGAAGCCCTGACCCAGCAGGGAGAGGATAATGCCGGACAGAATGTCGCCGCTGCCCCCCTTGGCCATGCCGGGGTTGCCGCCGGTGTTGAGCCAGACCCGTCCGTCTGGCGCGGCGGTGACGGTGCGGTGGCCCTTGAGCACCACCACGCAGCCAAAGTCCTCCGCGGTTTGTCTGGCGGCGGATACCCGGTCACCCACGGGCAGGGAGCAGCCCGTCAGTCGGGCAAATTCTCCTTCATGGGGAGTGAGGATGGTGGGGGCGGTGCGGCAGCGCAGATGTTGGGGGCAGGGAGCAAAG
>JAZNMM010000077.1:0-4659 GCA_045579605.1 Lawsonibacter sp. | reverse complement strand
AAACCCTCCCGTGTGCCATGGCACACGGGAGGTTGTGTCACTTATTCAGATAGGTCTCAAAGGCCCGGCCCCACTTTTGGGCGATGTATTCATGGAAGTTCAGGGTGGGGTGTACCCCGTCCCGGGTCCAGTGGCCGGCAGGGTGCTGTTCCTCCAGATCGTACAGATCAAACTGCAGGGACAGGAAGGGGAGCTCGTGCCGGGCGCACAGCAGCTGCACCGCCTCCGAACGCATGGCCACCTCCCCCTCAAACAGCTCGATGTGCTTAGCCGTAGCACTACCTTCGTTGACAAAGGGCTCCATGAGTAGCACCTTGGTTTCGGGCAGCTTTTCCTTAATTTCTTTGAGCAGGCTGTCGTACACCTGCATGTAGGTGTCGATGTCCACGCCCCGGCCGTTCAGCCCGTGCCACACGTCATTGACCCCCACGAGGATGCTCATAAAATCAGGCTTCACATCGAAAATGTCCGCCTGCCTGCGCTCATAGAGGTCTATCGAGCGGTCACCGCTGACGCCCCGATTGACAAAGCGGAACTGGCCGGGGTGCTTCTCCTCCAGCAGCTTGGCCGCCAGTGCGGCGTACCCGTTGCCCAAATCAGCCGTGTTGCTTGTGTCCCGGCCGCAGGCGGTAATGGAGTCGCCCTGAAAAAGAATCGTTTTCATTGTGCTTTCCCCCTGATTTTTTAGCTGGGCGTGGTGTACCCCACTGCAGTATCACACCTCGCCTGCGCAGCCGTCGGCGGCTTTGCCGCCCTACGGATGCGGCGTACCCCTTGCGGGTGCTGCTCTCGACGCCCGGCTTCCCTCCGGCTCGGGCTGGTGTCCGGGCCTGTTGCCCTTCCCTCGCCTTCGCTCCAGTCCATCCGGGCTGTTGGCAACGGCTCGGACGCTTAATTATGCCTCCCAACCCGACAGGTAAGCTTTTTGCTCCTCGGTCAATTCATCAATCGCCAACCCCAGCGCCGCCAGCTTGGTCACTCCGATCTGCTGGTCGATCTCCTCGGGAATGTCATAGACCTTGGTTTCCAGCTGTTCCTTGTGCTTGACCAGCCATTCCGCAGCCAGCGCCTGCACCGCAAAGGACATATCCATGATCTCCGCCGGGTGACCGTTGCCCGCCGCCAAATTGACCAGTCGTCCGTCTGCGATCACGTTGATGGTGCGCCCGTCCGCCATACGATAGCCCATGATGTTCTCCCGCCGGGCGATGCGCTCCACGCAGTTTGCCTCCAGCCAGGAAACGTCCACCTCGCAATCGAAGTGGCCAGCGTTGCACAGCAGCACATTGTCCTTCATCGGGGCGAAGTGGGCGGGGGTGATCACGTCCTTGCAGCCGGTGGCGGTCACAAACAGGTCACCCTGCGCCGCGGCCTGAGCCATGGGCATGACCCGATAGCCGTTCATGGTGGCATCCAGCGCCTTGAAGGGGTCCACCTCCGTCACAATGACGTCCGCCCCCATTCCCTTGGCCCGCAGGGCGATTCCGCTGCCGCACCAACCGTAGCCCGCCACCACCACGGTCTTGCCCGCCATAATCAGGTTGGTGGTGTGCAGGATGCCGTCCATCACGGACTGGCCGGTGCCGTACTTGTTATCGTAATAGTGCTTGGCCTTGGCGTCATTCACCGCCATCATGGGACAGGGCAGGATGCCCTCCCGCTCTCTGGCCTTGAGCCGGTGGATGCCGGTGGTGGTTTCCTCACAGCCGCCGATGAGGCAATCGGCATACTCTTTGCACTTGCCGGCCAGCAGGCTGATCAGATCGCCGCCGTCATCGATGACGATGTGGGGATGACACCTCAGGGTCTCCACCAGCAGTTCCTCGTACTGCTCCGGGGTCACGCCGTGGATACCAAAGGTCTCCACCCCCAGGCTGGCCACCGCGGCCGCTACATCGTCCTGGGTGGACAGCGGGTTACAGCCGGTGAGAAACACCTGCGCGCCGCCCTTTTTCAGCACCAGGCCCAGATTGGCGGTCTTAGCCTCCAGATGGACGCTCACCGCGATGCGCAGCCCGGCAAAGGGCTGCTCCTGCTCAAACCGGGCCTCAATGCCGGACAGAGCGGGCATGAAATCCCGCACCCAGTTGATCTTTTGCAGCCCGGAGGGGGCCAGGGACATATCCTTTACGATGCTCATATGTGCTCTCCTTTCGGAGCAAAATTTGATGGTGCCATTTTACCATATCTTTCGACGGGAAGAAAGTCTTTTCTGGAAAAGAGCTCATTTCTCCCTCGCCGCCCCTTGCACGGCCGCCCCGTTTGTGATAAGATGGCGGGTAGAATATAAGGGAAAAGAAGGAGAACCTATCATGCGACATCTCATTGACTTTGGCGACCTGACCCGGGAGGAATGGGACGAGCTGTACCGGCGCGCCCGCCGGATCATGGACGTTCCGGCCCAGTTTACCGACGCTTGCCACGGCAAGATCGCGGCCAACCTGTTCTATGAACCCTCCACCCGGACCAACTTCTCCTTCCAGACCGCCATGATGCGTCTGGGCGGCAGCTGTTTTGGCTTTGCCGACCCCAACTCCTCTTCTGTGTCCAAGGGTGAGACCCTGAAGGACACCATCAAGATGGTGTCCGGCTACTCGGACGTGGTGGTACTGCGTACCCCGTGGGAGGGTTCGGCCAAGGCCGCTTCCCTTTACTCCCACGTGCCCGTGATCAACGCCGGCGACGGCGGACATATGCACCCCACCCAGACCATGGCCGACCTGACCACCATCACCCGGCTGCGGGGCGGGGTGGACGGACTGACCTTCGGTCTGTGCGGCGACCTGAAAAACGGACGCACCGTCCACTCCCTGATCAAGGCACTGGCCAAATTCCGGGACGTGAAGTTTATCCTCATCTCCCCGGAGGAGCTGGCTCTGCCCGAGTATATGCGCGCCTTCCTGCGGGAGCACAATATGCCCTTTGTGGAGGTGACCAATCTGGAGGAGCACATCCCCCAGCTGGACGTGCTGTATATGACCCGGGTGCAGCGGGAGCGCTTTGCCGACCCCGCCGACTATGAGCGCCATCGGGGCGTGTATGTGCTCACCGGCAAAAAGCTGTCCAGCGCCAAGCCCGATATGCTGGTGCTCCACCCCCTGCCCCGGGTGGACGAGATCACCGTGGACGTGGACGATGACCCCAGAGCCGCCTACTTCCAGCAGGCCCGCTTTGGCATGTTTGCCCGCATGGCTCTGCTGGCCGACCTGGCCCACCAGCCCCGGTACGAACACATCGACGCTGTGGAGATCGGCACCAAGCCCGTGTGCACCAACCCCCGCTGCATTACCCAGACGGACCGTTACTTGCCCCCGCTGGTCAAGAAGAACAGCGGCAAAGACTGCTGTGCATTCTGTGATGCGGAGTTGAAATAAGCGAAAATACCGGCTGTGTCCACAGGACACAGCCGGTATTTTTTATTAGCGTGTGGGAATGATCTCGATCCAGTACCCATCCGGGTCGCTGATGAAGTAGATACCGATTTTCTTGTTCTCAAAGCAAATGCAGCCCATCTGCTCATGCAGGGCGTGGGCGGCATCAAAGTCATCCACCGCAAAAGCCAGATGAAACTCGTTGTCACCCAGCTCATAGGGGCGATCCCAGTCCCGCAGCCAGGTCAGCTCCAGCTGATGAGAGGTTTTGCCGCCGTCACCCAGAAAGACCAGGGTGTAGCTGCCGTCGTCGGCCTGTCTGCGCCGCACCTCGGTCAGCCCCAGCGCCTGCTGGTAAAAGGCCACGGATTTGTCCAGATCCCGGACGTTAAAGTTATTGTGAGCAAATTTGAAATTCATGTCCTCTCCCCCTTTTGTTCAGTATAGCAGGTATTCGGGCCTCAGGCAAGAAAAACCCGCCATTCTCACAGAAAACGCTCTTGACAAAGCCCTGCTCGTATGCTATTATTTCATGGCTGACACGAAACGGGTCATCCATGCGGGTGTAGTTCAATGGTAGAATCCCAGCCTTCCAAGCTGGTCGCGTGGGTTCGATTCCCATCACCCGCTCCACATGCGCCTGTAGCTCAGGTGGATAGAGCAACTGCCTTCTAAGCAGTAGGTCAGGGGTTCGAATCCCTTCAGGCGTGCCATTCCCGTTTTGTCGTCCCGCACAGGTTCATATGGTGGGTGTAGCTCAGTTGGTTAGAGCACCGGATTGTGGTTCCGGGTGTCGAGGGTTCGAGTCCCTTTACCCACCCCATTTAGACCTCAGGGCGTAAGGGTCGGAGCGTCTGCTCCGACCCTTCGCTTTTGGTCGCTCCTTGATACAGGGGTGTAGCCAAGTGGTAAGGCAAGGGACTTTGACTCCCTCACTCGCTGGTTCGAGTCCAGCCATCCCTGCCAGTCCACCTCTGCTGCGATCCTGACTATCTGACCCAGTAGCTCAGTCGGCAGAGCACCTGCCTTTTAAGCAGGGTGTCCGGGGTTCGAATCCCCGCTGGGTCACCAAAACCCTTGGAAACACTGAGTTTCCAAGGGTTTTTCCTTTTTTCGTCGTCTGTGCTGGACACCCTGCCTTTTTCTGTATTTTTGATGAAGGCAGGGTGTCTGATTTTATGGCAAGAAATCTGTACGATCAGGATCACACAAAACCCCACACCCCCTCTGGCGGGGCGCGGGTTTTTCTGCCTGGCAAGGGCACCCACCAGCCCACCCCCCCCCCCCC
>JAZNMM010000076.1:0-3403 GCA_045579605.1 Lawsonibacter sp. | reverse complement strand
GAGAAGATCGACCTGACCCCCGGCTGGCGCCGCCTGACCATGGTGGACGCGGTCAAGGAGTATGTGGGCATCGACTTTGGCGCCATCACCGACGATGCCGAAGCCGTGGCCGCTGCCAAGGCCATCGGCGTGGAGCTGGCCGACGCCGCGGAAAAGACCTGGGGCAACGCTCTGTACGCCTGCTTTGACCAGCGGGTGGAGGAGAAGCTGATTCAGCCCACCTTCATCACCATGTACCCGGTGGAGGTCAGCCCCCTGACCAAGCGCTCTCCCGTTGACCCCCGCCTGACCGAGCGTTTCGAGCTGTTCATCTGCCACAGTGAGTTGGCCAACGCCTACTCTGAGCTCAACGACCCCATCGATCAGCGCGCCCGCTTCCAGAAGCAGGTGGAGCAGCGTGAGCGTGGCGACGACGAGACGGAGATGATGGACGAGGATTTCCTCACCGCGCTGGAATACGGCATGCCTCCCACGGGCGGCATGGGAATGGGCATCGACCGTTGCGTCATGCTCCTCACCGGCCAGGACACCATCCGCGAGGTCATTCTGTTCCCCACCATGAAGCCTCTGGACTAACTATGCTGAAAACCTGTGCATCGACTGATGCACAGGTTTTTTGCTTCCGGGTGGAGGGTGAATTTCTTTATTTATATGTATATGAGTAAATTTTTCTTGACAATCCCTCTGTATGCCATTACCATATAGACGTTTAGAAGTCCGCTATGACGGAAAGTGAGGATACTGTGAAGCTGATCGCTTTGTTGTGCAGAAGAAAGAACTGGAATCCCACCCGGCTGATCGCGGTGGGGTTTGCGGTCATGATCCTGATGGGTGCGCTGTTGCTCCATCTGCCGGTTTCTGCCCGGGACGGACAGATGACGGACTGGCTGACCTGCTTATTTACCGCCACTTCGGCCACCTGCGTGACAGGGCTGGTGCAGGTGGATACGTTCCTGCACTGGAGCGGGTTTGGCCAGACGGTCATTCTGGTGTTGCTGCAGTTGGGTGGTCTGGGCTTTGTGACCGTGCTGTCGCTGATCTGGCTGGCCGCGGGCAGCCGCATCGGCCTGTCCCAACGGCTGATGATGGCCTCTGCCCTGAACTTGCCTACCACGTCCGGCGTTGTGCGGGTGGTGCGCCACGCGCTGATCGGCACCTTTTTGCTGGAGGGGACAGGGGCGCTGTTGCTCAGCACCCGGTTTGTGCCCTTGTTTGGTTGGCGCAGGGGGCTGTGGTTTTCCCTGTTTCATAGCGTGTCTGCCTTTTGCAACGGCGGTTTTGACCTGATGGGAGGATACAGTGGGGAATATTCCAGTCTGGTCGCATTCCAAGGTGACCCTGTGGTGCTGCTGACCATCATGGTGCTGATCGTGCTGGGCGGACTTGGCTTTTTTGTGTGGGAGGACGTCGTGCAAAACCGCCGTTGGAGCAGATTGTCGCTGTATACTCGGCTGGTATTGGGTATTACCGGTGGGCTGATCCTCATTGGAACGGTATTCTTTCTTTGGGTCGAGGGAGCAAATCCGGCTACACTTGGCCCGATGACTGGGGGAGAGAAGCTGCTCAATGCCCTGTTCCAATCGGTCACCCTGCGTACGGCGGGCTATGCTACGCTGGACCAGTCAGCGCTGAGAGACAGTAGTGCGGTGTTCTCCATGATATGGATGTTGATCGGTGGCTCGTCCGGTTCTACCGCAGGCGGTTTGAAAACAGTGACGGCAGGCGTTCTGCTTGTCGCTCTGTGGGAGAGCCTGCGGGGGAGAGAGCAGGTGGTGCTCCGAGGCCGCACGATCCCCGCCCGGCGCGTATTGGACGCCATGACATTGACGCTGTCGGTGTGTTTGCTGTTTGTCGGCGGCGCGATGGTGGTTTCCCTGACTGACGGGATGCCGGTTCTGGGTGCTGCCTATGAGGTGGCCTCCGCATTGGGCACGGTGGGCTTGTCCGTGGGAGTTACCCCGGGCTTGAGCGTGGTGAGCAGCGCGCTGATCATTCTGCTTATGTATGTGGGAAGAGTGGGGATCTTGTCCTTCTCTATCGCGTTTATGACCCGTCGGTCGGGGGACAAGCTGCGTTACCCCACCACGCAGATCCTGATCGGATGAGGGAAGAAAGGAGCACAACGTGAAAAGCTTTCTTGTGATCGGCCTTGGCCGCTTTGGTATGTCGCTGGCCCGCCGCCTGCGGGAGCAGGGACATGAGGTGCTGGGCCTGGACACCCGGGAGGATAAGGTGCAGATGGCAGCGGAGGTCCTGACCCAAGCTGTGATGGGTGATGCCCGTGACCCTGAAGTGCTGCGGGCTGTGGGCGCACGCAACTTTGACTGCGCGATAGTGGCTTTTTCTGCCAGTGTGGGAGACAGTGCACTGATCACGCTGAATCTGAAAGAGCAGGGCGTACTGCGGGTGGTCAGTAAGGCCAGCAGCGCGGTCCACCGCAAGGTGTTGGAAAAGATCGGCGCCGATCAGGTGGTGTTTCCGGAGCACGAAATGGCCATGCGGCTGGCTCACAGCCTGTCCAACGGTGACATTTTGAGTTTGATCGAGCTGTCCGACGAGTATTCCATGGTGGAGCACCGTCTGCCCGAGGGGTGGACGGACCGGACCATTGTGGAGCTGGATATCCGCGCCAGATACCGCTTGAATGTTATCGCGGTGCGCCGGGATAACGATATAAATATCGCGCCCGGACGGGACTACGTGTTCCGGGCGGGAGACCGGGTGGTCGTGCTGGGGAAAAATGAGGATATCCGAACGCTGGAGGGACTGTGATGGAGCAGATCACCAGCCGAAAAAATCCCCTCATTACCCATATTCGCAAGCTGGTCGCAGACCGGGCCTACCGCCGGGACTGCGGCGAATTCGTGGGTGACGGGGTCAAGCTGCTGGCCGAGGCGGTCAAATGGAACGCACCGTTGACCTGCGTGATATATACCGCCGTGACAGCGCTACCCGAACTGCCGGCGGGCGTGCGGGTGGTGCAGGTGCCTCAGGATGTGATGGAGTCTGTCTCGCCCATGAAAGCCCCTCAAGGGACGCTGTTCCTGTGCCGCATGCCGGAGGAGACCCTCCCGGAGCGGCTGAGCGGAAACCGATATCTGGTTCTGGACGGTGTGCAGGACCCAGGCAACGTGGGCACCATCTGGCGTACGGCGGACGCGCTGGGCGCGGACGGCCTGCTGCTTACGGAGGGCTGCGCCGATCCGTGGAACGCCAAGACGGTGCGGGCCACCATGGGCGCCTGCTTCCGCTTGCCGGTGTATGAAGTGGAGCGGTAGACCCTGGCCGCCCTGTTGGAGCGGTCCGGCCTGCCCATGTATGCCACGGCGTTGCTGGAAGATACCGTTGACCTGCGCAAGGCCGATTTAAGCCGCTGCGCGGTGGTCATCGGGAGTGAAGGCAG
>JAZNMM010000075.1:0-26262 GCA_045579605.1 Lawsonibacter sp. | reverse complement strand
CTCTCTCCGACCTTCGCACAGGGATAAAATCCGTTCCTATGGACAGGATACACAAAACCCTCCTCCCTTTTTGTCGAAATTTTGGGTGGGTAAATTCTCGTCCACCCCTTGTATTTGTTAAAAATATAACTATAATAGAATTGGATTCGTTAAAAAAATAACCAAACTCTTGTCTGATTACGAAAGGAGCCAATTCAGTATGAATCGTAAAGTCACTATCATCGGCGCCGGAAACGTGGGCGCAACCATCGCCTACACGCTTTCTCAGGATGACCTTGCCTCTGAGATCGTCCTCATTGACATCAACCGCGAAAAGGCCGAGGGCGAGGTCATGGACATTGTCCAGGGCACCAGCTTCCGCGAGCCTATCTCCGTCATCGCCGGTGACTACGCCGACGCGGTGGACTCCAACATCGTGATCATCACCTCCGGCATCGGCCGCAAGCCCGGCCAGAGCCGCATTGAACTGGCCCAGACCAACGTGAACATTCTTAAGGATATTACGCCCAAGATCGTGTCTGTGGCGCCCGATGCCCTGTATATCATCGTCAGCAATCCCGTGGACATTCTCACCTATGTGTTCACCAAGATTTCCGGCCTGCCCGAGCGGCAGATCATCGGCTCGGGCACCATTCTGGACACTTCCCGCCTGCGCTTTGATCTGGCCGACCACCTGAAGATCGCCCAGCAGAATATCCACGCCTACGTCTTTGGCGAGCATGGCGACACCTCCTTCATCCCCTGGTCCTGCGCGGACATCTCCGGCTGCGCCATCGATCACTTCCAGGATATGATGATCCAGCGCGGCGTTGTGGACGCTCCCTTCGATCCCGAGGAGACCCTGCGCTACGTTCAGAAGTCCGGCGGCGAGATCATCTCCAAAAAGGGAGCCACCTTCTACGCCGTGTCTGCCTCGGTGAAGAAAATCTGCTCTTTGGTGGCCGCCGCCTACGACAGCGTTGCCACCGTCTCCTCCATGATGCACGGAGAATACGGCATTGACGATGTGTGCCTGAGCACCCTGACCCTCATCGGCCCCAACGGCGTACAGGGCAAGCTCCCCGTCCACCTCACCGACGAGGAGATCGCCAAGCTGCAGGCCAGCGCCAACGCCCTGAAACAGGTAATTGCCGGGCTGGACATCTGAGCCCCATATGCCTTATAATGTACGCACCATAATCTTTTAGGAGGAAATGGGAATGAACTACAGCTATTATCCCGGCTGCACCCTGCGCAACAAGGCCAAGGACCTTGACCGCTGGGCCAGAGCGTGTGCCGAGGTGCTTGGTTTTCATCTGGAAGAGCTGGAAGACTGGCAGTGCTGCGGCGGTGTCTACCCTCTGGGCAGCGATGAGATTGCCAGCAAGCTACCCAGCGTCCGTGCCCTGAACGCTGCAAAAGAGAAAAATCAGGACCTGATCGCCGTGTGCTCCGCTTGCTACCACGTGCTCAAGCGAGTGAACGACGACATGGCCAATGTGACCGACATCCAGAACCGCGCCAACAACTATATGGAGCTGGACGAGCCCTACAAGGGTGAAACGAAGGTGCTGCACTATCTGGAAGTGCTGCGGGACCGTGTTGGCTTTGACAAACTGAAGGAAAAGGTGGTCAATCCCCTCACCGGCCGGAAGATCGGCGCCTATTACGGCTGTCTGTTGCTGCGCCCCAGCGATGTGCTGGCCTTTGACGACCCGGAAGACCCCACCATTCTGGAGGACTTCATCCGGGCTCTGGGCGCTGAGCCTGTCATCTACCCTTACCGCAACGAGTGCTGCGGCGGCTACATATCCCTGAAGGAGCAGGAGCTTGCCGGTAGCCTGTGCGACCGTATCTGCGACAGCGCCGCGGGCTTCGAGGCCGAGTGCCTGGTCACCGCCTGCCCCCTGTGCAAGTACAATCTGGCCAAGAGCGGCAAGCTGCCGGTGGTCTATTTCACCGAGCTGCTGGCCGAGGCCCTTGGTGTGAAGGAGGAGGACAAATGAGCAAGCAATCTGAGCTGATCGCCGACATCAGCGGCATCAACCCCCTCAAGTGCATGAAGTGCGGCAAGTGCTCCGCCTCCTGCCCCTCCTTCAACGAGATGGACATCAAGCCCCACCAGTTCGTGTCCTACATTCAGCGGGACGACATCGAGGCGCTCACCGCCTCCAAATCCCTTTATAAGTGCCTGAGCTGCTTTGCCTGCGTGGAGCGTTGCCCCCGGGGCGTAAAGCCCGGCAAGCTCATTGATGCGGCCCGTCAGCTGGTACTGCGTCAGCGGGGTCAGGAATACCTCTCCCCTGACGAGGTTCCCGCCCTGCTGGACGAGGAGACGCCCCAGCAGCTGCTGATGAGCGCATTCAGAAAGTACCGGAGGTGAGCGTTTTGCAGAAGATCGGTGTTTTTGTCTGCCACTGCGGAAGCAATATTGCCGCCACGGTGGACGTAGCAAAAGTGGCACAGATGGCTCTGAAAGAGCCGGGTGTGTGCCACGCAGAAGATTATCCCTATATGTGTTCCGAGGCGGGCCAGTCCCGCATCGCCGCCGCCATTGAGGAAAAGGGCCTGACCGGCATCGTGGTGTGCTCCTGCTCCCCCCGGATGCACGAGGCCACCTTCCGCAAGGCCGCCGAACGCTGCGGTCTTAACCCCTACATGGTGGAGATTGCCAACATCCGCGAGCACTGCTCCTGGATCCACAAGGACATGGAAGAGGCCACGGAAAAGGCCGTCATCCTTATGCGGGCAGCAGTGGCCAAGGTCCACCTGAATGCTCCCCTACAGGCCGGTGAGAGCGCCGTGACCAAGCGCGCGCTGGTCATCGGCGGCGGCATTGCCGGCATCCAAACCGCCATCGATATTGCCGATGCGGGCTACAAGGTGGACATCGTGGAAAAGACCCCCTCCATCGGCGGCAGAATGTCCCAGCTGGACAAGACCTTCCCCACCCTGGACTGCTCGGCCTGTATCCTGACCCCCAAGATGGTGGAGGCTGCCGCCCACGAGAACATCACCATCCATACATACAGCGAGGTGGAAAAGGTGTCCGGCTTCGTGGGTAACTTCACCGTGGACATCCGCAAAAAGGCCCGCATGGTGGACATGACCAAGTGCACCGGCTGCGGCGTGTGTCAGGAGAAGTGCCCCTCCCGCAAGACAGCCAATGAGTTCAACCGCGGCCTGAACACCCGCTCCGCCATCTATACCCCCTTCGCTCAGGCCATCCCCAACGTCCCCGTCATCGACACAGAAAGCTGCATCAAGTTCAAGACCGGCAAGTGCGGCGTGTGTGCCGCCGTGTGTCAGGCCGGCGCTATCGACTACAAGCAGCAGGACGAGATCATTACTGAAACCTACGGCGCCATCGTGGTGGCCACCGGCTTTGACACCATCAAGCTGGACAAGTACGGTGAGTATGCCTACGGCCAGAGCAAGGATGTGATCACCTCCCTGGAGCTGGAGCGCATCATGAATGCCGCCGGCCCCACCAAGGGTCATCTGGAGCGCCTGTCCGACGGCAAGCACCCCAAGGAGATCGTGTTCATCCAGTGCGTGGGCAGCCGCTGCTCCGATGAGCGGGGCAAGCCGTACTGCTCCAAGATCTGCTGCATGTACACCGCCAAGCATGCCATGCTCATCCGGGACAAGTACCCCGACGTGAACGTGACCGTGTTCTACATTGATGTGCGCACCCCCGGCAAGAACTTCGACGAGTTCTACCGCCGCGCGGTGGAGGATTACGGCGTCAACTACATTAAGGGTCAGGTGGGCAAGGTGGCGCCCCAGCCCGACGGCTCTCTGCTGGTGCAGGGCGTGGACCTGCTGGACAACAAGCAGATTATGAAGAAGGCGGACATGGTGGTGCTGGCCACCGCCATTGAGCCCAACCCCGATGTGCGTAAGATCGCCACCATGCTCACCGCCAGCATTGACACCAACAACTTCCTCACCGAGGCCCATCCCAAGCTGCGCCCGGTGGAATCCCCCACGGCGGGCGTGTTCCTGTCCGGCGTTTGCCAGGGTCCCAAGGACATTCCCGAGACCGTGGCTCAGGCCGGCGCTGCTGCCGTCAAGGTCATCGGCCTGCTGGCCAAGGACAAGCTGAAAACCAATCCCTGCACCGCCCAGGCGGACGAGCTGATGTGCAACGGCTGCTCCACCTGTGCCAACGTGTGCCCCTACGGCGCTATCACCTACGAGGTGCGACTGGTCAACGACCACGGCATCCGGGAGGAGCGCCGGGTGGCCAGCGTCAACAGCGCCCTGTGTCAGGGCTGCGGCGCCTGTACCGTGGCCTGCCCCAGCGGTGCCATGGACCTGCAGGGCTTCTCTAACAGACAAATCATTGCGGAGGTGGATGCCATATGTCGGTAAATCAGAATAACGAAGATTTCCGCCCCGTGATTGTGGCCTTCTGCTGCAACTGGTGCAGCTACGCCGGTGCCGATCTGGCCGGTTCCAGCCGTTTGAGCTATCCCGCGGACGTGAAGATCATCCGCGTGCCCTGCTCCTGCCGGGTCAACCCCATGTTCATCCTGCGCGCCTTTGAAAAGGGCGCGGACGGTGTGATCCTGTGCGGCTGCCATCCCGGCGACTGCCACTACTCCACCGGCAACTACTATGCCCGGCGCAGAATGACCCTGCTGTTCTCCATGCTGGACTTCCTTGGCGTGGAAAACGGCCGCACCCGTGTGGAGTGGGTGTCCGCCGCCGAGGGCGTAAAGTTCTCTGAAACCATGAACTCCTTTGTGGAGAAGATCCGCTCTCTGGGCAAAAACGTGCGATTGGGGGATCTGAGATGCAAGAACTGATCACGCGGGCCAAAGTCCTGCTGGAAAGCGGCGAAGTTCAGCGCGTGCTGGGCTGGAAGCAGGGCGAGCACATTTACGACCCGGAACCCGCTTTCTTTGACAGCGCCGAGGCGCTGGACAACTTTGTCTACAACGGCTTCTGCGGTGCCAACCTGAGCAAGTACATGATCGAGGCGGCCAAGCTGGAGGGCAAGACCCTCGTCTTTCTCAAGCCCTGCGACAGCTACAGCTTTGTCCAGCTGATGAAGGAGCACCGGGTGGACCGGGACAAGTCCTACATCATCGGCGTGGGCTGCAAGGGCAAGCTGTCCGTCTCCAAAATCGATGCCGACGGTATTCTGGACATTCAGGGCGCCGGCTATCCCGACTGCGCCGATACCCTCACTGTGGACACCCTTTACGGTCAGTCCACCGTAGCCTACAAGGACGCCATGCTGGAGCGCTGCCACGTGTGCAAGGGCAAGGAGCACATGATCTGCGACGAGCAGATCGGCGAGTCTGCCGACACCGCGGACGCCGACCGTTTTGCTCAGGTGGCCGCCATCGAGGCCATGAGCCCGGAGGAGAAGTTCGCCTTCTTCCAGAGCGAACTTTCCAAGTGCATCCGCTGCAATGCCTGCCGGAACGTGTGCCCCGCCTGCTCCTGCCGCAAGTGCGTGTTCGACTCCACCAAGTTCGACTCCGCCCAGAAGGCCAACACCACCTCCTTCGAGGAGAAGATGTTCCACATCATCCGCGCCTTCCACGTGGCAGGACGCTGCACCGACTGCGGCGAGTGCAGCCGTGTTTGCCCTCAGGGCATTCCCCTGCACCTGTTCAACCGTAAGTTCATCAAGGATATCAATAGCCTGTACGGTGAGTATCAGGCCGGTGCGGACGCAGAGGCCAAGGCTCCTCTCACCAGCTTCACTCAGGAGGACGCCGAGCCCTCCATCGTGGCGGAAGGAGGGCTGACCCATGCTTAAAATCAAAAAAGCCCAGCTGCCTGCCCTTTATGCCCGCATCGCTCAGTTCCAGGACCTGTTCCTGCCTGTGCGGGCGGCCGGTCAGACCGATTTTGCCCTCTGGCAGAAGGGCGCGGACGCGGACCTGGACACGCTGAAAACGGTCAAGTCCCCCAAGGACGTGTTCTTCCCCCAGAGTGAGAACCTGTACTCCTGCAGCCGGGAGGACGGCAAGCTGTCCGTCACCGCTGAGGAACTGTGCAATAAGCCTTTCGTAGTCTTTGGCATGAAGGCCTGCGATGTGCAGGGCGTGGCCGTGCTGGACAAGGTGTTCCTGTCCGAGCCGGTGGACACCTACTACGCCGCCCGCCGGGCCCACGGCACCATCGTGGCGCTGGCCTGTGGCCGGCCCGAGACCTCCTGCTTCTGCACCGCCTTTGGCATCGACCCCGCCGCCCCCGAGGGGGATGTGGTCACCTGGCTGACCGATGAGTGGCTCTATTGGGATGCCAAAACTGACAAGGGTGCTGCCCTGACCGACTGCGTCCACGACCTGTTCCAGCCCGCCGATGAGGCTACTGTGGAGCAGGAAAAAGCCGCCATCCGCGCCATCGTAAGCAAGCTGCCCTACGCCGACCTGTCTCTGGAGGGCTGGGGCGCGGAAGCCGCCGACACCCGTTTTGACTCCCCCATCTGGGAACAGCTCTACAAGCCCTGTCTTGCCTGCGGCACCTGCACCTTTGTGTGCCCCACCTGCCAGTGCTATGACATCAAGGACTACAACACCGGAAACGGCGTACAGCGTTACCGCTGCTGGGACAGCTGCATGTACTCCGACTTCACCATGATGGCTCACGGCAACAACCGTACCAGCCAGATGCAGCGCTTCCGTCAGCGCTTTATGCACAAGCTGGCCTACTTCCCCGCCAATAACGATGGCATGTTCTCCTGCGTGGGCTGCGGCCGCTGCGTGGACAAGTGCCCCAGCCATTTGAACATTGTCAAGGTCATCAAGGCCTTTGGAAAGGAGGGTTAAGCGTGTCCGAACCCATGCACGAATGTAAATATAACCCCGGCTTTATGCGGGACACTCTCATCCCTCAGGTGGGTGTCATCACCGACATCCGCACCGAGACTCCGGACGTGAAGACCTTCCGGGTCAACGCCCCCGGCGGTGGCAAGCTCTTTGAGCACCTGCCCGGCCAGTGCGCCATGGTGTGTGCCCCCGGCGTGGGCGAGGCCATGTTCTCCATCACCTCCTCCCCCACCAACAAGGAGTATCAGGAGTTTTCCATCAAGCGCTGCGGCCAGCTCACCGAGCACCTGCATTCTCTGCAGGTGGGCGACGAGATCATGGTCCGCGGTCCTTACGGCAACAACTTCCCCGTGGAGACCGAGCTCAAGGGGCAAAACCTGCTGTTCATCGCCGGCGGCATCGCCCTTGCTCCCCTGCGTTCCGTCATCAACTACGTGCTGGACAACCGGGAAAACTACGGCACCATCGACATTCTCTACGGCTCCCGCTCCGCGGACGATCTGGTCCAGCGCAAGGAGATCGAAGAAGTCTGGTCCAAGGTCCCCGGCGTGAACATCTACCTGACCATTGACCGGGAGCAGGAGGGCTGGGACGGCCATGTGGGCTTCGTCCCCAACTACCTGAAGGAGATCGGCTTTACCACCGACAAGACCGCCATTCTGTGCGGCCCGCCCATTATGATCAAGTTCTGCCTGCAGGCTTTGCAGGAGATGGGCTTTTCCAAGGAACAGGTATACACCACCCTGGAACTGCGCATGAAATGCGGCGTGGGCAAGTGCGGCCGGTGCAATATCGGCACCAAGTACGTCTGCAAGGACGGCCCCGTGTTCCGCTTTGATCAAGTGGACGAGCTGCCCAACGAGTATTAAAGGAGGTAACGCCAACATGGAAAACATGGTAAATGTCTACTTTTTCGGCAAGAAATATTCCGTACCCGGTGATCTGACCATCATGACGGCTATGGAATACGCCGGTTATACCCTCAAGCGCGGCTGCGGCTGCCGTCACGGCTTCTGCGGTGCCTGCGCCACCATCTACCGCATCAAAGGTCAGAACGAGCTGAAGACCTGCCTGGCCTGTCAGACCCAGGTGCAGGAGGGCATGTATGTGGCCTCCATCCCCTTCTTCCCCACCGACAAGCGCACCTACGACATCAATGAGATCAAGGCCGACCAGCGGGTAATGATGGAGCTCTACCCCGAGATCTACGCCTGCATCGGCTGCAACGCCTGCACCAAGGCCTGCACCCAGGGTCTGAACGTCATGCAGTACATCGCCTACGCCCAGCGCGGTGAGCTGGAGAAGTGCGCCGAGGAGTCCTTTGACTGCGTGGGCTGCGGCTGCTGCTCCGTGCGCTGCCCCGCCGGCATCTCCCACCCCATGGTGGGTCTGCTGGCCCGCCGCCTGACCGGCAAGTACATCGCCCCCAAAACCGAGCATCTGGAGACCCGGGTGAACGAGATCAACTCCGGCGCCTATGATGAGCTGATCGAGGCCGTCATGCAAAAACCCATCACCGAGATGCAGGAACTCTACAACCACCGGGACATCGAAAAGTAAGGAGGGGAACCCATGTTTACACCGGATATGCTTGAATCCATCAAGAAGGTGGAGGCCACCCGTGCCGCGCGCATGGGCATGGAACCCCGCCGTATGACCGCCGAAGAAAAGGACACACTACTCAAGGCCTATCATCCCGACTACCGGGCCGAGGGCTTTAAGGAAATCAAGATCGGCCCTAACAAGGGCCAGAAGGCTCCCGTGGAACTGACCGACCTGCTGCACTCCAACAGCCGCCTGCTGGGCGCGGACATCGACCTTTCCAAGGTGGATTACGATGTGGATGTGCTGGTCATCGGCGGCGGCGGTGCCGGCTCTTCTGCCGCCATCGAAGCCCATGAGGCCGGTGCCAACGTGATGATGGTCACCAAGCTGCGCATTGGCGACGCCAACACCATGATGGCCGAGGGCGGCATTCAGGCCGCAGACAAGGCCAACGACTCCCCCGTCCAGCACTATCTGGACGCCTTCGGCGGCGGCCACTTCGCCGCCCGTCCGGAGCTGCTTCGTCGCCTCGTGATGGAGGCCCCCGATGCCATCCAGTGGCTGAACCAGCTGGGTGTTATGTTTGACAAGGACGCCAACGGCAACATGGTCACCACCCACGGCGGCGGCACCTCCCGCAAGCGCATGCACGCCTGCAAGGACTACTCCGGCGCGGAGATCATGCGCACCCTGCGCGATGAGGTCATCAACCGCGGCATCCCCGTGGTGGAGTTCACCTCCGCTGTGGAACTGCTCAAGGACGAAAAAGGTCAGGTAGCCGGCGCGGTGCTGCTGAATATGGAGACCGACGATTACTCCATTGCCCGGGCCAAGACCGTCATCATCGCCACCGGTGGTGCGGGTCGTCTGCACTACCAGAACTTCCCCACCTCCAACCACTACGGCGCTACTGCCGACGGCCTGATCCTGGGCTATCGTGCCGGCGCGCCCCTGCTGTATCAGGACACCATCCAGTACCACCCCACCGGCGTTGCTTACCCCTCCCAGATCTTCGGCGCGCTGGTGACGGAGAAGGTGCGCTCTCTGGGCGCCATGCTGGTCAATAAGGACGGCGAGGCCTATGCGCACCCGCTGGAGACAAGAGACGTTTCCGCTTCTGCCATTATCCGTGAATGTGCCAACGGCAAGGGCGTAGAGACACCTCTGGGCAGCGGTGTGTGGCTGGACACCCCCATGATCGAGCTGATCGGCGGCGAGGGCACCATTGAGCGGCGCATCCCTGCCATGCTGCGTATGTACCTGAACTACGGCATCGACATGAGAAAGGTCCCCATTCTGGTTTATCCCACTCTGCACTATCAGAACGGCGGTCTGGAGATCGGCGGCGGGGGCTTCACCAAAACCATTCCCAACCTGCTGGTAGCCGGCGAGGCCGTGGGCGGCATCCATGGCCGCAACCGCCTCATGGGCAACAGCCTGCTGGACATCATCGTCTTTGGCCGCAACGCGGGCAAGGCCGCTGCCGCTAAGGCCAAGGAGGTCACTCTGGGCACCGCCAATCTCAACCATATCGAGGAATATGCCGCTATGCTGAATGAGGCCGGCGTGGCTCAGGAGGGCGTGTCCCCCCTGCTGCTGCCCAACTACGCCCGGCATGAGCGGTAAGGAGGTCAAACCCTATGCGTGAAATCAATGTCAGCCAGCTCACCGACGTGGTGGAGCGTCTGTGCATCGAGGCCAACACCCACCTGCCCGGCGACGTAAAGTGCGCCATTGAGACCTGCCGCGCCTGCGAGGACGGCGCCATCGCTCAGGGTGTGCTGGACAACATCATCGAAAACTACAACATCGCCGACGCGGAGAACGTGCCCATCTGTCAGGACACCGGCATGGCCTGCGTGTTTCTGGAGATCGGTCAGGACGTGCACTTTGTGGGCGGTGACCTGCGCGAGGCCGTAGACGAGGGCGTGCGCCGTGGCTACACCAACGGCTACCTGCGCAAGTCCGTGGTGGCCGACCCCGTCCGCCGGGGCAACACCGGGGACAACACCCCCGCCATGCTCTACACCGAGATCGTCCCCGGAGATCAGGTGAAGATCACCCTGGGGCCCAAGGGCTTCGGAAGTGAGAACATGAGCGCCATCCGTATGTTCAAGCCCTCCGCCGGCCTGCAGGGCATCAAGGACTTCATTCTGGAGACGGTGGAGACCGCCGGTCCCAACCCCTGCCCCCCCATCGTCATCGGCGTGGGCATCGGCGGCACCTTTGACAAGGCGGCTCTGCTGGCCAAGAAGGCCATTATGCGTCCTCTGGATACTCATCATCCCGATCCCTTCTACGCGGATCTGGAGAAGGAGATGCTGGACAAGGTCAATGCGCTGGGCATCGGCCCTCAGGGCTTAGGCGGTCGTACCACCGCCATCGGTCTGAACATTGAGACTCTGCCCACCCACATTGCCGGCATGCCCTGCGCCATCAACATCAACTGCCACGTGACCCGGCATAAGACGGAGGTGCTGTAATGGAAAAGCATATTACCCTGCCTCTGACCGAGGAACTGGCCCGCACGCTGAAGGCGGGCGACACCGTTTACCTCACGGGCACCATCTACACCTCCCGTGACGCGGGCCACAAGCGCATGTGTGAGAGCCTTGCCAAGGGCGAGCCTCTGCCCTTTGACCCCAAGGATGCCACCATCTACTACGTTGGCCCCACCCCCGCCAAGCCCGGTCAGGTCATTGGCTCCGCCGGTCCTACCACCAGCGGCCGTATGGACGCCTACGCCCCCACTCTGATGAGCGTAGGTGCCCGGGGCATGATCGGCAAGGGCGCCCGCCTGCCCGAGGTGGTGGACGCCATGAAAAAGCACTCCGGCGTCTACTTCGGCGCCATTGGCGGTGCAGGCGCGCTGCTGGCCAAGTGCATCAAGAGTGCGGAAATGATCGCCTACGAGGATCTGGGTGCGGAGGCTCTGCGCAAGCTGTACGTAGAGGAAATGCCTTTGTTTGTCATCATCGACTGCGAGGGCAACAATCTTTATGAGTCCGGCCGCGCCGCCTATCTGGAACAGCGGGAGCAAGGCTGAGATTTTTCCCTTCAACAAAGCAAAAACCACCGCCGAAAGGCGGTGGTTTTTGCTTTGTTTCTTATTACGGATGTTGGCAGGTCTCTTTGCGCAGGAAAGCGAACTTGGTCTCTGAACAGACCACGGCGACAAAGATGCACACAAAGCCAAGTGCCATGGGCGCTGTCACCCTGTCCCCGTAACACAGCACGGAGAAGAACACGCCGAACACCGACTCCAGCGACAAGATGATGGACGCAGAGGCGGGGTCGGACCAAATCTGTCCCACGTTCTGGAACAGCAGGGCTACCGTGGTGGCCATCACGCACAGGTAGCCAAGGGGCAGGAATACGGCGGGGTCCCGAATGGCCTGCACCGGAAACTGCTCCCACAGGGCCGTTCCCACCCAGGCGTACAGGGCGGCGAAGGCAAACTGGAACACGGTAAGCAGATAGATGTCCCTCCCCTGGGCGGTCTTTTCCACTGCCACGATGTGAGCAGCGTAAAACCCGGCAGCGATCAGCGTGAGCACGTCCCCCATATTGACGGACAGGTCACCGTTTAATGACACCAGCCCCACGCCGGTGACGCACAGCACCGCAGCAAGGATGTTCCACCGGTCGGGCCGGCGCTGCATCACCGCCCAGTAGAGGAAGGGCACCATCACGCAGTATACCGCGGTCAAAAAGGCGTTTTTAGATGGGGTGGTGCGCTCCAATCCAAAGGTCTGAATGGTATAGGCCAGAAACAGGAAAGCCCCGATGACCGCTCCCCGCCACAGGTAGTCGGCCGTACACTGTTTCCACCTGCGCCAGCACACCACACTCAGCAGCAGCGCACCTGCGGTAAAGCGCACCGCCAGCAGAGAAAACACGGGCATCACGTCCAGCGTGTTCTTCATGATAAAGAAGGACGTTCCCCAAATGATGGCCGCCGCAAACAGCATGGGCTTGGCCAGTTGTTTCATCACATTTGCTCCCATGAGCACACTCACTTCCCGTGGCAAACTTGCGGCATTATTTCTCCGCCTCAGCAGGCAGCACCATCAGCGCTGCAGCGGCAACGGCAAGGGCCCCGAGGCTCCACCACGCCTGCTGCACGCCGTCCATCAGCGCGTCCGTGCCCAGCAGCACGCCGGCACACACCGCACTCATAAGCACAAAGCGTACCACCTTGGCGGGCGTTCCGGAAAGGCCCTTATTCACCAGTCGGCCAATAATGCGGTCAAAAATGGTGGCCGCCACACACAAAATGAGCAGATACAGCAGCGCCCACCAGCTGGAAGTGAAATGCAGTCCGAGCAAATGGTCCATCGTTTATACCTCCCGAATGTTGTTAAACTGGGTCAAAAACACAGGTATTATATCAGACTTTCCCCCATCCTGCAAGCACAGATAGCGGCGCACACCCCCCTCACAGGTATGCGCCGCCGTTCTTTCATGCCAGATAGTCGTTTAGTTCCCTCAGTACCCGAGAGGACAGCACCAGAAGGGCCGCCAGATTGGGCAGGGCCATCAGAGCGGTGAACAGGTCCACCAGCTGCCACGCCTGCCCGGTTGGGGTCACGCTGCCAAGCACACTTACCCCAAGAAAGACCGCCGGCCACAGCCACTGGGCCGCCCATTTCCCCGCCAGCCATTCCACCGCGCTTCGTCCGTAATAGCTCCACCCCAGCAGGGAGGAAAAGGCAAACAGCAGCAGGCACACATTGACCACCCACTCTCCCCAACCGCCCAGCACCACAGAAAAGCTGGCCGCGGTCAGGGGCACTCCCACCGCCGCCGCGCCGCCCGCCGGGTCCAATGTCCCGGTAGTGAGAATGACCAGCGCAGTCACCGTACAAATCAGCAGCGTGGCTATGAACACCTCAAGGATACCCCACATTCCCTGCTCCCCGGGATGCTCTGCGCTGCTGTTGGCGTGGGCGAGGGCGGAAGACCCCATCCCCGCCTCGTTGGTAAACACCCCCCGGGCCACGCCGTAGCGCAGCGCCGTGCTCATGCACCACCCTCCTGCCGCCGCCCGGGGCCGGAATGCCTCGGTGACGATTAGCCGCAGGGCGTCGGGCAGATACGCCCGACGCACCCAGAGCACCAGCACACCCGCTCCGAGAAACAGCACCGCCATCACCGGGACCAGATATTCGCTGATGCGGGCGATGCGTTCCAAACCGCCCCGCAGCCCTACAAAAACCAGCGCGGTTACCCCGATGCCCACCAACAACCGGTCCCAGCCCAGCGTGCTGTTGAGGGCCTGGGCCATGGAGTTGGACTGCACCAGACACCCGCCGCACAGCGCCCCGCCCACGCAGGCAAGGGCGAACCATCCGGCCAGCAGCCGGCTGTGAAGCCCGTGCTCCAGATAGTACATGGGGCCGCCCCGCCAGCTGTCCCCCTCCTGGCGGCGGTAGCTCACCGCAAGCACCTTTTCCGCACAGCCGGTCATCATGCCCAGCACCGCGCTCACCCACATCCAGAACACCGCCCCCGGCCCTCCAAAGCACACGGCGGTAGCCACTCCGGCCACGCTGCCCGTACCGATGGTAGAGCCAAGGGCGGTGGCCAGTGCCTGAAATCGGCTGATGCCCTGTTCCCGCCCTTTTTTTCGTCGCAGCAAACTGCCCACGGTGTCGCCCACCCAGCGGCCCATGCCGAACAGCTGGAAAAAGCCGGTGCGCACGGAATAGTACAGCCCCGCAATCAAAAACAGCCCCAGCAGCCACGGAGTCCACAGCCAGTCGGCCAGCAAGCTCAAGCGTTCCATCCCCCCGCCCCCTTTGTACAAGGGATATGCGTGGGGAACAAAAACATGCCTCAGTCCACGGACACAGAAAATTGCGGAATACCCTCCCCGCCCGCGCCCAGCCGGTACATGGGGTAAAACACCGTGACCCCCTCCCCGGTCAGATAGAACCGTTCGCGGTCAAACTGCCGTGTGAGCTTGCGCGCGCAATCCGCGTCCAACAGGGACGTGCCGCTGTCCAGCCGCTGCTGCACCTGTGCACGCACCTGTTTTAGCAGCCGACCTCTCCAGCCCCGCTTCCCGCCGCACAGCACCTTTAGGGAAATAGGCACGCCCCGGTCCAGCGACCAGGTGTCCCCCCGGCGCACCGCCTCCGGCCGCTCAAATCCACGCTGCTCCTCCCCTTCCTGCCACAGGCTGAGCACACCCTCCTCCTGCCGGGTAATGCAGGTGGTCAGCCGGGCCGTCCACACCCGGAAGGGCTTGCCCTCCGCCTGCCGGTCGGCAAAGTCCAGACAGGCGTACAGGTACACCTCCCGCTCCCAGCGCCGTTCCCACTCCTGTGCCACACGCCGGTAATAGCGGGCGATGGGCCTGATCCCCCGCCATGTCCCGCTCACCTCCGGCCAGCTCAGCTCGCAGCGCAGCACCGGCTCCCCCTGCAGGGTGCACTCCCACATACGGTTTTTTACCTCCAGCGACAGTTCCGGGGCCGTTTGTTTGCCTTTCACCCTGCCACCTCCTTTTCCTCAGCCTATGCGTGGGCATATTTTCCGGTCACCGCCGTTTTTGCTCTTTACTTTCACAATTCACCGTGATAAAATATCGGTATTAAATGTACCTGCGGACCGCGCGTGGAAAGGAAGTTGACCCATGAAGCAGCCCAACCGAGAGCAGAACGACACCCTTTATCAGGCCATTCTCTCCCTGAAGAATATGGACGAGTGCCGCCGCTTTTTCCAGGACCTGTGCACCGTGTCCGAGCTGCGGGCCATGGAGCAGCGCATGGAAGTGGCGCTGCTGCTGGACGACGGAATGATTTATAACGACATTCTCGAACGCACCGGCGCATCCAGCGCCACCATCAGCCGGGTCAACCGCGCCCTGCTCTATGGCGCGGACGGCTATCAGACCGTCATTCCCCGTCTGAAGGAGTCCCGGGAATGAGCAGCTACGACTTTCTGGCCGGCTGCTACGACCGGCTGACCTATGATGTGGACTACGCTGCGTGGGCAGACTATATTCAGGCCCACTTCAACAAGCGGCCCCTGCCCGGGAACACCGTTTTGGACCTGGCCTGCGGCACCGGCTCGCTGACCCGAGAGCTGGCCCTGCGGGGCTACGAGATGATCGGCGTGGACCTCTCCCCGGATATGCTGGCCGAGGCGGCGGAGAAAAACCGCGGCGTAGGTGCCATCGAGCCCATTTTCCTGTGTCAGAGCATGGACAGGCTGGACCTGTACGGCACCATCGACGCCTGCGTGTGCTGTCTGGACAGCGTCAACTACGTCACCGACCCCAAAAGGCTGCGCCGCGCCTTTGAGCGGGTACATCTGTTTCTGATGCCGGGGGGACTGTTCCTGTTCGACATCAACACCCCGGAAAAGCTGACCGGACTGGACGGGCAGGTCTTTCTGGATGAGACGGAAGACACCTACTGCGTGTGGCGGGCGGAGTATTCCAAGCGCCGGAGGGTGTGCTCCTACTTCATGGACCTGTTCCGGCTGGACGAGGAGAGCGGCCTGTGGCAACGGGGCGAGGAGCTGCACGAGGAGTATGCCTATACCCCCGAGGAGCTGACGGAGTATCTGCGTCAGGCCGGCTTCACCGATATTCGGCAGTACGGAAAGCTCAAGATGCGCAAGCCCCTGCCGGGGGAGGACCGCATCTTCTTCACCGCAAGAAAGGACAAATAAACCATGCGTAACGAAATTGTAAGAGCAATTACCGGCGACGGTCTGATTCAGGCCGCCGCCGTCACCGGGCGTGACATTGTGGAACGTGCCCGGAATATCCACACCACCACCCCCGTGGCCACCGCCGCTCTGGGCCGTGCCCTGATGGGCGCCAGCCTGATGGGCGACGCCCTCAAGGCGGAAAACGGCTCCCTGACCCTACAGATCAAGGGCGGCGGCCCCATCGGCACGGTGCTTGCCGTGTCCGACAACCACGGCAACGTGCGCGGCTATGTGACCCAGCCCCATCTGGAGCTGATGGAGATCGAGCCGGGCAAGCTGGATGTGGGCAAGGCGGTAGGTGAAACAGGCACGCTGACCGTCATCAAGGACCTAAACATGAAGGAGCCCTATGTGGGCAGCATCGGTATGTTCACCGGCGAGATCGCCGACGATCTGGCTATGTATTTTGTGGAGAGCGAGCAGATCCCCACCGCCTGCGCCCTTGGCGTGCTGGTGGACACGGACCAGTCGGTGGCCGCCGCGGGCGGCTACCTAATCCAGCTGCTGCCCGGCGCCAGCATGGACATGATCGAGAAGATCGAGGCGGGCGTGCGCCGGGTTGGCTCGGTGTCTAAGGCGCTGCTGGGCGGTCTGGACGCGGCGGGTCTGCTGCGGGAAGTGCTGTCCGACTTCGAGCTGGAGGTGCTGGACACCCACCCGGTGGAGTACCGCTGCTACTGCTCCCGGGACCGGGTGGAACGGGCTCTGATCAGCATGGGCCGGGAGGAGCTGGACGCGATGATCCGGGAGCAGGGCCAGGCCGACCTGACGTGCCAGTTCTGCGATAACATCTACCACTTTACCGAAGACGAGCTGTGCGCTCTCCTGGCCGCCATGTGATGGGGAGGTACACCATGTTTCGTGACCTTCTGCGCAAAAACAGGCAGCTGTCTGTGGATGACTGCCTCCACATTCTTAACACCCAGACCCGGGGCGTTCTGTCCGTGCAGGGTGAGGACGGCTATCCCTACGGCATGCCCATGAACCACTTTTACAACCAGGCCGACGGCTGCATTTACTTCCATTGCGGCAAGACAGGCCACCGGCTGGACAGTCTGCGCCGGTGTGATAAGGTGAGCTTCTGCGTGCACGACGAGGGCACGGCCCAACCGGGTCAGTGGGCGCTGAAGGTGAACAGCGTCATCGTCTTTGGCCGTATGGAGATCATTGACGACACAGCGCAGATCGTGGACATCACCACCCGGCTCAGCCATAAATTCACTCAGGACGAGGAATACATTCGGCAGGAGATCGCCCAATCTGCCGCCAACACGCTGCTGCTACGGCTGACGCCGGAGCATATGTGCGGCAAGCGCGTGACTGAGGCTTGACCCCGGGGGCAAATTCTGGTATACTTCCCTCAACCGCTGACCGAAGTCAGCACCCGTACTTTTTTGTAACAGGAAACCAATACCACGAAGGTATGACACGACCCCAAGGGTCTGCCACGGCTTCGTGGTATTTTTTCTCGGAAGGAGCATTCCTCATGTCCGACAAACAAATGAAACGCCTTGTGCTGTCCGCGCTGTTTCTTGCGCTGGCCTATGTGCTGCCCTTCTTCACGGGCAACATCCCCCAGATCGGCTCCATGCTGCTGCCCATGCACATTCCCGTGCTGCTGTGCGGATTTCTGTGCGGCGCGCCCTGGGGCCTTGCAGTGGGCGTGATCGCTCCGGTCATGCGCTCGCTGCTCACCGGCGGCTTCCCCCCCATGTTCCCCACCGCTGTTGCCATGGCCGCAGAGCTGGCGGTCTACGGCGCGGTATCCGGCCTGCTGTCCCACCGACTGCCCAAGTCGCCGAGCTTCGTTTACACCACCCTGATTGCCGCCATGGTGAGCGGACGGGTGGTATGGGGCATAGTGATGGCGCTCATTACTCTGGGTGGGGACGCCTTCTCCTTCGCCACTTTTGTGGCCGGCGCGTTTACCAACGCCATCCCCGGCATTCTGCTGCAGCTGGTGGCCGTCCCTGCCATCGTGCTGTCGGTACAGCGGGTCAATAAACAATCTGTGGAGACAACGACATGAACCAAACCAAGCAACTCTTGCTGGAGCATTATGTCAACTTCCCGGAAATAACCTGTCAGGACGCGGTCAAGTTCCTCTATCAGCGCTTTATGGGACCGGGACATCTTGTTTTGGATGAAGAAACCGCCGCCGCGCGGCTGCGCGAGGAATGGAACGCAGTGACCGCTGATTCCACCGTCCCCCTGTCCACTCCGCTGGGCGGCGGTCTGTGCCGGCTGCACCTGCGGGCATGCAAGGCCCTTGGCCTTTCCCCGGATACAGTGACGCGGCTGTTCTTCCTCACCGCCCGGCAGGTCACCCCCGACCCAACGGGTCTGGAGCAGTCGCTGGAGCAAATCTGCTCACTCCCCTTTCCGGTCGGACAGGCACAGGATTATCTGCGTCAATACCGGACAAAGGGCTGTCCCATGGTCGGTCACAGCGAGCGTTTCCGCGCCTGTTATTCCCCCTCCTACCGTATCGTTTCCGAATATTATGTAAATATCATTCCGGTGCTTGCCGCTATTGACCGGGCTATGAGGAATACTCTTCCGCTTCGGGTGGCTATAGACGGACCTTGCGCCTCGGGCAAGTCCACGCTGGCCAATGCGCTCCATGAGATCTATGCCTGTCCGGTCATCCACATGGACGACTTTTTCCTGCGTCCGGAACAGCGCACGGCCGACCGGCTGGACGAGCCCGGTGGAAACGTGGACTACGAACGTTTTTTGCAGGAGGTGCTCTCTCCCTTTCGTTCCGGGCAGAGCGTCACCTACCGCCCGTGGAGCTGTCAGCGGCAGGACTATGACCCACCCGTTTGCATCCCACCCGCACCGCTGACGGTGGTGGAGGGCAGCTATTGCCTGCGGGAGGATCTGCGCCATGCCTACCCGCTACGCGTCTGGGCCTGTGCCGACTGGGACAGCCGGAAACGGCGGCTGCTGGACCGGGGCGGCGAGCAATGCCTTGCCCGGTTCCAACAGCTTTGGATCCCCCTTGAGGACCGATATTTTGAACACATGCAGGTGCAGCGCTGCTGCCAGCTGTGTGTGGATCTGTCAGACAAAACCGCTCTGTGACCCACAGGATCACAGAGCGGTTTGTTCTGCCTATGTACTTTACTCCAGCCGGCGGAGCATCTGTTCGGGATGCTCGGCGTATTCCAGCGCTGTCTGGCGGGAAATGCGTCCGGCGCGGTACAGCTGAAAAACGGACTGGTCCATACACACCATGCCATCCCCTGCACCGGAGGCGATGGCTCCGGCGATCTGATGACTTTTTCCGTCCCGGATCATGCTGCGGATCGCGCCGGTCATGTTCATGATCTCAAAGGCGGGCACCAGCTCCCCGTTCACATCGGGCAGCATCTGCTGATACACCACGGTGCGCAGCACTGCACTGAGCTGGATGCGGATCTGCTCCTGCTGGTCGGCGGGAAATGCGTCAACGATGCGGTCGATAGTGTTCACCGCCCCCTTGGTGTGCAGAGTGGCCAGCAGCAGGTGTCCGGTCTCCGCCGCTGTCATGGCGGTGCGGATGGTCTCCAGATCCCGCATTTCGCCCAGTTGGATCACGTCCGGAGCCTGCCGCAGGCAGGCGCGCAGGGCGGACAGGTAGTCCCGTGTGTCCACCGCGATCTCCCGCTGACTGACAATGCTTTTCTGGTTACGGTGCAGGTATTCAATGGGGTCCTCCAGGGTAACGATGTGGCAGGCACGCTGCCGGTTGATCCGGTCGATCAGACAGGCCAGCGTGGTGGACTTTCCACAGCCCGCCGTACCGCACACCAGCACCATGCCGTCGGTCTGGTCGGCCAGGTCCATCACCTGCTCCGGTATCCCCATCTGCCGCCAGTCAGGAATGGAGAAGGCCACCACCCGGATGACCGCCGCACAGGAACCGCGCTGACGGTAGGTATTCACACGAAACCGGGCAAGACCGGGCACAGAAAAGGAAAAGTCGTCGTCCCCGGTGCTGTGGTACTGGCCAATGTCCCGCTGGGCCGCAGCGTAGATCTCCCCGATCAGTTCCTCGCCCTGTGCAGGCATGATCTTCTCCTGCCCGACATGGACCAGCTGCCCGTCCACTTTGATACTGACCGGCGCGCCGGGCACGATGAACAGGTCGGAAGCCTCCTCCTGTACCGCCCGGGTCAGATAGTCCATCAACACCGCCATTGGCCGTCCCTCCTCATTCGTGTTCTCCGCTCCACACGTTCAGGCGGTCGTCCGCCTGCCATTGCTCCACATTTACCGCCTGCCAGCGCGCAATGGTATAGTCCGTCCCCTCCACCACAGCCTCCACCATCAGGGTCTGGCTCTGGGAGATGGGCACTTGATAGCAGGCCGTGTTGTCCTGCCATGTGACCCCCTCCGGAGTCTGGCCGGACCGCAGCGCGGCAAGGGTGCGCTGCCCCTGCGTGTCAGCGGTATAATAGTCCAGCACCGCCTGCCGGGTCCGGTCGCTCTGCTGCGCGTCGGCGCGCACTGTGGCCGCGGCCAGCAGAGCAAATACCGTCAGACACAGCACCGCCAGAATGCACAGCAGCGCGCTCAGCCCCACCGGGGGCAGCAGGCCACCCGTTCGTTTATCCATGGTCCGACACCTCCTGCCAGCACACCGTCAGCCCGGCCAGCTGCTGTCCGTCGGCCAGGCGCGTCACCGCCACCTCCGCCTGCCCCAGCAGCGCCTGGCCGCTTAAGACAGGAGAGACCGTCAGTTCATAGGCGGCCGCCTGCCGGGTGGTCGTCCACTCGCTGTCGTAGCCTACCGTCCACTGCGTTCCGTCCCAGCTTCCGCCACACTGCCGGGCCACCGCCTCATAGTCTCCAGCACAGCCCTTCAGGGTCTGGGCGGCATTCTGCACGCACACCAGTGCCCGGTCCCGCTGGGCATTGTCCCGGGCCGTCAGCTGGGCCCACGCGAACACGCGCAGACACAGTGCCGCTGCAAGGGCGAACACCAGCACCATGATGACCTGCTCCATCAGCAGCAGGGGCGCTTTGCTTTTCATGGGCGCACCTCCTCTCCTCCGGGCAGGTACAGGGTCAGTTCCATCTCCGCTCCGCCCTGCTCCAGTCGGGCAAGGACCAGCGCTCCCTCCTGCTCCAGCGTGAGGGAGTGGGCGGGGAGCAGCTTCTCCCCGTCCTGGGGCGCAAGGCCGCTGTCCGCCGCGCAGAACAGCTCCATCAGCCAGCCGTCCCAGCAGTATATCCGCTCCAGATAGTCCGTCCCCTCCACCTGCCGGCGGATGACCAGTGCGTCACCCTGTCCGAAGGGCTGCACGCTTACCGCGTGAGCGCCGGGCGACTGGCGCACCTTGGTGTTCAGGTACTGAACGGCGGTACGGCGCTCGTAGGCATCCTGCCCCAGCGCGTTGAGCCGGCGGTAGGCGTCCGCCCCCGTAAGCAGTACACACAGAACGCTCACTGCCAACAGCCCCAGCAGAACCAGCGCCAGCAAGTCTGGGAACCGATTTGATTTTGTCTGTCGTTTCATATCTCAGCTTCCAAAACGGTGATATCGGGCATCAAATTGTCCGCAAACACCTGATAAAACACACGGTAGTACCGCTCATCAATGGAGATGCCGGTGCGTTGGGTCAGCTCGTCCAACGTTTGGGGGTAGGCCCCCCGGTCGGCATAGCAGGCCACCGCCCCCCGGCGCAGAGACAACTCCAGCTGCCGGCGGCCCTGCTCCCGCTGTCCGGTCTGCACCTGACGCACCGCGGCAGCAAACCACACGGCCACTCCCAATGCCAGCACACAGACCAGCAACCAGCGCAGGCCGCGCGCGTATCGTTCTTTCATAGGCATCACCCGATCCCGGACAGAATGTGCATCAGCGGAAGCATCACCGTGAGCAGGACACCGCCCACCAGTGCGCAGGTGACCGCTACCAGCGCCGGCTCGATCCGGCTGACGGTACGCTCCAGCGCCTCCTCCCCCTGCTCCAGCAGGCGGGAAGCGATCTGCTCCATGACCACCTCGCCCCGGCCGGCCCGCACGCCCGCGTCCAGCAGGCGGCAGTCGGCGGCGGGCAGCAAGCCGGTCTGCCGCGCGGCGGCGGCCAGTCCCTGTCCGGACTGCAGCAGATCAAGGCACTGCCGGCACAGGTCACGCCCCCGGGTGTGTTCCGGTGCCAGCCCCAGTGCCAGTTCCAGCGCCTGCTCGTCATTCATGCCGCTGCCCATGCCAAGGGCCAGCGCCTGCGCCACCCGGGCGTTGTCCAGCTGCTGCGCCGCACCCTGTGGGCTGCGGTATTTGCGCCACAGACGCACCAAAGTGCCGCGCAGGCCGGTCCGTTTGAGCAAAAGCACCGTGGCCACCGTCAGCAGCACCAGCCCCAGCCCCAGTCCGGGCAGCGCCTGTCGCAGCCAGTTCCCCACCAGCAGCAGCCCTCCGGCCACCCCGGTCAGCGAGCTGCCCAGCCGGGCATATACATCGTTAAATACCGGCAGCACCCACATCAGCAGCGCGCCTGCCACCGCCAGCAGCACCAGCAGCAGCACACAGGGGTATACCAGCGCCGAGCGCAGCCGGCGCTCCATACGCCCGCGCTGCTCGTAGTGGCTGGCCAAAGCGTACAGCGTTTGCTCGGTCTTTCCGGTCTGGTCTCCCACCTCGAGTAGGGCACACAGGTAGTCAGGAAAGCCCTCCGCCTGCCGGAACGCACCGGCAAGGCTTGCACCTGCGTCCGCGGCGGCGGCCATCCCGGTCAGCTGCTCCCGCTCCCCATCTGCCTGGGCATCCCGGGCCAGCAGCGTCAGCGCGTCCCCCGCGCCGACCCCGGCGTGGTACAGCTCGGCCAGCGACCGGCACAGCAGCCCCAGCTCTTGTTTTGTTCGTTTGACCGGCGCCATCGCGTTCCCGCCCTTCGTTGTAAAGTGATGGTTGCTCAGTAAAAATACTTGGCGGAATAGTTTGTTCCGTCCCCAATATACTCCATAATGGTCTTGCTCTGCTTGCCCGAGGAGGCAAAGGTGGGGTCCATCCGCTGCCACTTGGCCCCGTCAAAGAAGATGGCACCGTCCACCCAGCCCGACTGCTCGGACCAGACGCTGATCCACGCGTGGTACGCCTGTCCGGCGAAGCCAACCACCAGCTTGCAGGGCACGCCCTGGCTGCGCAGCATACCGGTCATAAGCGCGGCATAGTCAAAGCAGATGCCCTTCTTGCGGGCGAGCACCTCGTCCAGTCGAGGCACATAGCCACTTTTCACCGTGGCAGCCAGCTGCTTATCGTAGGTCAGCGTCCCCACCACAAAGTCGTAGACCGCCCCCACCTTTTCCAGCGGCTGGGTCATCCCCCGGGTCAGCTGGGCGGCCTGCTCCACGGCGGCGGGCGCGTGGTCGTAATCCACATACTGGTTAGAGTGCAGGAAGGGGGCAAACTCGTCCTGCAGCGTCACCTGTGTGGTCAGGGAGAGCACCGCTGCGTACCGGCTGTCCTGCACGTTTTTGTAGACGGTGATCTGGTAACTTCCGTTCCCGTCCGACAGAGGAAACACCGCCCATTCCTGTGCCGTGAGATCATAAGTATACGCGGTGGTCGGCCCCTTGACCTGGGCCTTGAGCCGCCGGTCAGAGGGCTGGGTGTGGCACACCATAACGTATCCCCGGGCGGCATTGGAATAGTCGATGCGCGCCTGATCGTTGGCCTTGACGTGCACCGCGTCCGCCTGGGCAGCGATCTGCCCGGGCACTGCCGCGGGCGACTGGCTCAGGGCCACCGCCTCGTCCTTCAGCTCCACCTGTCCCTCCGGCGTATGCGCGGCGGTGTAGCCTCCCGTTTGCGTTGTGTTATGACCGCAGCCGGCCAGCAGCGCCAGTACAAGTGCTGCGGCTGCGATACAGTTTTTTCTGTTTCCCGCGCTCATGGGCGCACCTCCTTGACGCACAGCGTGAAAAAAGGTCATTTTCATATAAATCATAGCATTTTCCGGGGTAATGGTAAAGTTTTTTCTTCCTTCCCCTTGAATCCGGAACGGTCAACTGATATGATAATTGCGTATATTTGTGTATAACAGCCGCCCCTTCCCATGCAGGAAAGAAGGTTTTTAGATGTCGATGATCCATGTGAATATGCTCGGCCGCTTCTCCATTGAGAGGGACGGGCAACGTATCGATGATTCCACCAACCGGATGCGAAAGGTCTGGCTGCTGCTGGCCTACTTGATTTATTCCCGCCACGGCACCATCACCCCGGAGGGCATTGATGCACTGCTGAACAGCGCGGGCGGCGAGGACAGCGCCGACCCCAACAGCCGCATCAAGGCCATGCTCTACCGGGCACGCACCCAGCTCAACCAGCTGGGCAAGGGCGCCGGTCACGAACTGATCCTCCATAAGCGGGGCACCTATGCCTGGAACGATCAGCTTCCTCTGGAACTGGATGTGGAGGAATTTGAGCGTCTTTGCGCCGCCGCAGACAAGGAACCGGACGAGGACGCACAGCTTGCGCTGTATACCCAGGCCCTGGAGCTTTACCGGGGGGACTTTCTCCCCAAGCTGTCCATGGAGGCGTGGGTCATGCCCATCAACGCCTACTACCACCAGATATACCTGTCCGCCACCCAGCGCACCCTATCCCTGCTGGAACAGCGGAAGCAATGGCCGGCGCTGCGCGCGCTGTGCCGTCAGGCACTGAAGATCGAGCCATACAGCGAGGTGCTGTACCAGTACCTGATGCGCAGTCTGCTGGCTTTGGATGACCGGTCCGGCGCGGTACGCACCTATGAAGAAATGAGCGAGCTGCTCTTTTCCAATTTTGGCGTGATGCCCTCAGAGGAAAGCCGCCAGCTGTACCGCACGGCCACCCGGGAGGTGGGCGGCAGCGCTGTCCCGGCCGGGTCGGTACGGGATATGCTCAAGGAGCCCGCCGGTTCCAAGGGTGCCATGCTGTGCGATTACGACTTTTTCAAGCTTCTTTATCAGGTGCAGGCCCGCTCCATCGGCCGCAACGGGAATGTGATACATATCGCCCTGCTGTCCCTTCACCCGCTCGGGCGCAAAGAGCTTCCCCGCCGCAGTCTGGACACGGCCATGGACAATCTGCAGGACATCATCGTCCACAGCCTGCGTCAGGGTGATATCGTGACCAAGTGCAGTGTGTCCCAGTTCATCATCATGCTGCCCCAGGCCAACTACGAAAACAGCTGTGCCGTGTGTCAGCGCATCCTTCGTGCCTTTGGCCGGCAATATCCCCATTCCCCGGCCACCATTCAGTTCAGTGTGCAGCCCCTGGAGCCGACAATTCCTGCTCCGTAACGCTGTGGGTGAGCACAGCCTGCACCACCCAGCGGTGGTCATAGCCGTTCCCTGTGCAGGTGGACAGGGTGATCACGCTGTCCTCCACTGTGGGTGTAAGGTCCGTTTGAATAACGGAACGAGCAGCGCTGTAATCCAGAAAAGCCTGTTTTTTTTCCGGTGTATCCAGATCCAGCCGGTAGGTGTAGCCCACTACCTCCGCCTCAAAAGCAGCGAAGATCTCGTAACGACGCACCCCGGCGTCGTCCACAATATAAATGCAGGGATTCTCCTGATAATGGCTCTGTGTCCGGTATTGCCGCAGCGATCCGAACATGGAGCCGTTTTTCATATTGTGGCCGTAGATGATTGTATTGAAATCGCTGAAATCCGGACTGACTTTGCACTCCAGAAAGACAGAGCCTGCGGCGTTGCGTTTGCCCTGCCAGGTATGCTGAAGATAATACCGGTTATCCTCCCCCTGAAGAAAGGGATAGTCCAGCTGGGTGCCCGGAATGGTGATCCAGCCCAGCACATCGGGGTTGGTCCGACGCAGTTGGGCCAGGTCCGTACCCAGCAGGCGCACCATATGCTCATCCGGTGGCTGGGAGGGCACGACAGAGACAGGAGGCACTTCCTCCTGCTGGTCCGGGGGCAGCGGTGCGACCGCAGCCTGCTCCCGCGCCTGCTGCCGGGCCTGCTCCGTCTGATGGTAGTCCCACAGCCGCAAGCCGATGCGACCTGCGCTGAACACAAGCACCAATGCCAGCACGATCCCCAGCACCTTGCGCACGCTACACTTCATCCTCCACCCTCCTTTGCCTTCCATGTCCGTTTTACACCCGCAGTTTACCACGTCCCGGTCACAGGAACGGTTATATTTTGCTTGTGCGTGTTCATTTTTTCACTGCATATGTCAGCAGCCCCCGGGGGGGGAGGTCCCCGGGGGTGGGGGGGGGGTTGGG
>JAZNMM010000074.1:0-6694 GCA_045579605.1 Lawsonibacter sp. | reverse complement strand
CCTCCAGCATCCGGTAGCCAATACCCAGCACGGTGAGGATGTACTTGGGTTGGGAGGGGTTTTCGTTGAGCTTGCGGCGGATGTTGGCAAGTCGGATCGTAGCCATGTCGTTCTGTGAGCCAAGGAGTTGTAGCTAAGTGTTGTCTTCCTTAAGACCGCTTGGCCTCCGACTTCCTCCAGCATCCGGTAGCCAATACCCAGCACGGTGAGGATGTACTTGGGTTGGGAGGGGTTTTCGTTGAGCTTGCGGCGGATGTTGGCCATATGTACCCGCAGGATCTGGTTACCGGTGCCGCCGTAAGGGCCCCAGACGTGGGTAATGATAAAATCGTAGGTGAGCACCTTGCCTGCGTGCAGGCACAAAAGCTCCAGGATCTTGAATTCATTTTGGGTGAAGTGCAGCTCCTGGCCGGCCAGAAAGACCTGATGGCGGCGGATGTCTACCAGCAGGTCGCCCACCTGATAGTGTTCGCGCATCTCGTTCCCGGACTGGCGCAGTCGGTCAGTGTGCCGCAGGGTGGCACGGATGCGGGCCAGCAGCTCCGATACCCCAAAGGGCTTTGTAATGTAGTCGTCCGCTCCGGCGTCCAGTGCGCGCACCTTTTCCGTCTCCCGGTCCCGGGCGGAGACCACGATGATGGGGACGTGGGCGGCCAGCGCCTTAAATTCTGTCAGCAGCTCCATACCGTCCTGATCGGGCAGGCCCAGGTCCAGCAGCACCAAATCGGGCAGCTGCGTGAAAAACGAGGTGGTGGCCTGTTTGGCGCACTCTGCGGTGATGCAGTGGTACCCGCTGGCAGACAGGGCGCGGCTGATGAAATTGCTGATGGTTTTTTCGTCCTCGACTACAAGGATCATACGTTGCTCAGACATGGTCTCCCTCCTCTGCCTTCAGGGGCAGTTCAAACCGAAACTGTGCGCCGCCGCCGGTCCGGTTGCGGGCGGTGAAGTGACCGCCGTGGGCGCGGATGATGCCGTGACAGGCAGACAGCCCGATGCCCATACCCCGTGTGGTATCCGTGTCGCCCACGGGCAGCTGACGGCCCTGAAGAATGTCCTGCAGGATGTCCTCCGGAAGGCCGCAGCCCCGGTCGCTGACGGTGACGACCGCCAAATCATCCTGCCGGGACAACTCCAGGCAGATGTGATCCCGGTCACCGGAGTGACGAATGGCGTTTTCCAGCAGATTCATGATGACCTGGGTGATGAGCATGGGCTCCATAGGGGCGATAAGCAGCTCGTCGGGCAGGGTGAGGTCGATGGCATAGTCGGGAAAGCGGCGGCGGGTTTTGAGCAGAGCGTCTCCTGCCACCTCCTCCAGCACCTCGGGTGTTTTATTCAGATGCATATCGCTTTGCTGGATGCGGGTGACGGACAACAGATTTTCCACCATGGCGGTCAGCCAGTCGGCGTTTTCCCGGATGTCCCGCATCAGATATACGTCCTGCTCCGAACGGTCTGCGGACGTTTCCAGCAGGACGCTGGCCGCACCGGAAATGGCGGTGAGGGGGGTGCGCAGGTCGTGGGAGACGGCGCGCAGGATGTTGCCGCGGATGGACTCCCGGGCGGCCTCCATTTCGATGGTGCGCTTTTCTTCGATCAAAGCCTGATTTTCCTCGAACAGCTGCAGAGTGTGCTGCTCCTTCTGGCGGGCCTCGGCGGCCTGCAGCTTGACCCGGGAAGTGAGGGTGGAAACGATGCACGCAATACACAAAAAGCTGATGAACGCCACAGGATAGCCGGTCAATGCCAGGTTGAACTGAGCATAAGGGTACATAAAAAATACGTTGATGGCCACGGCGCTGAGCAGGGAGGAGAGGATGCCCGGGACATACCCCGTGGACAGCAGAGAGATACAGGCGACCGCCAGTGTGAACACCAGTGCAGAGTTGTTCTCCGCACCTGTGTACCGCAGCAGGATGGTGCTGGTGAGGAAGGCGACGGACAGGAAAAACAGGGTGATCGCCGTATTTTTGATCCAAATGGGAAGGGGGGGCGTGCAGCGGCTGATCTTCGCCGGCAGTCGGTCGGGAAACACGGAGTTCACTCCTTTTTTTCTTCATTTTAATCATTATAGCAAGGAACGAAAAAAGAGTAAAGGGCACGGGGGTTAAGAAGCTGTTCAGCTTTGTCGAATAATAAAAAAATACGCGTAAAAGAAAGCGGCTTTCCTTGTAACGCAGACGGGAAAGTGGTATAATGACTTGATAACGATCGGGCGGGGGGCATACCCCCGCAGGAATAAGGAAAAGAGGAACGGATATGACGGCTTATCAGGAAGAATTCATTACCTTTATGGTGCGCTCCGGCGTGCTGACCTTTGGCGACTTCACCACCAAGAGCGGACGCAAGACCCCCTATTTCATCAATACCGGAAATTACAAAACTGGCGCGCAGGCCGCCCGGCTGGGTGACTACTACGCCGCCTGCATTCAGGAAAACCTGCCCGATGGCATCACCGCGCTGTTTGGCCCGGCCTATAAGGGAATTCCCCTGGCGGTGACCGCCGCGGCCTCTCTGTACCGCAACTATGACCGGGACCTGCCTTACTGCTTCAACCGCAAGGAGGCCAAGGACCACGGCGAGGGTGGTTCCATGGTGGGCTACAAGCCCCAGAACGGGGACGACATTGCCATCGTGGAGGACGTGGTCACCGCCGGTACCGCCGTGCGCGAGACCATCGAGCTGTTTAAGCACGTGGCCGACGTGAACCTGAAAGCGCTGTTTGTCAGCGTGGACCGCATGGAGCGGGGTACCGGCGACTGTACTACCCTGGATGAGCTGCGCCGGGAGTATGGAATTTCGGTCTATCCCATTGTCACCGTGCGGGACATCATCGCCTACTTGCACAACCGTCCCATTGACGGCAAGGTGTATATCGACGATGAGATGAAGGGCAAAATGGAAGATTATCTGAAGCAATACGGCCCCAGAGACTGAGGACAAAAGAGGCGCCCCTCGGAAAGGAGGATGACCGTGGACAAGCCGGTAAAGCATCATCACGCGGGACACCGTGCCCGTCTGAAGGAAGAATTCTGCCGCCGCGGCCTGGACGCCTTTCCGGAGCACCGGGTGCTGGAGATGCTGCTGTTCTACGCCATTCCACAGGGAGATACCAACGAGCTTGCCCATCGGCTGATTGAGCGCTTCGGCTCGCTGGCCGGAGTGTTGGATGCCTCGCTGGAGGATCTGCGTTCCGTCTCCGGCGTGGGGGAGCATACGGCCATTCTGTTGCGTATGCTTCCGGGGATATGTGCCCACTACGTGTCCAGCCGCAGCGATGTTTCCCGAGTGGTGGAGGGCTCAGCGCAGGTGCGGGAGGTGCTTCAAGGGTATTTCTTCGGCGCGCACAACGAGATGGTATATTTGCTGTGTCTGGATGGCAAACATAAGGTGTTGGGGGTGCGCAAGCTGGCCGAGGGCAGCATCAACACCGCCGACGTTACCTCCCGCCGCATTGCGGAGGAGGCCATGAGCCTGCGGGCCAGCGCGGTCATTCTGGCCCACAACCATGTCAGCGGCCTGGCCATTCCGTCCCGTGCCGACCGCGACACCACCCGGTACCTGAAACAGGTGCTGGAGCCTATCGGCATTGAACTGCTGGACCACGTGGTGTTTTGCGATGACGATATGGTTTCTATGAAGGAAAGTCGTTTGTTCTGAGCGGTTCAACAATTCAAAAAATCCCGGACGCCCTATTGCGCTCGAACAATTGTTCTGGTACAATAGGGTCGTCCCGCTTTCGGGAAGGGGGGAGAAGTATGCCGGAATTCAAGGTGGTTTCCGATTATCAGCCTGCCGGCGACCAGCCTCAGGCCATTGATGCGTTGGCGCAGGGGCTTGAATATGGAGAACGGGAGCAGACGCTTCTGGGCGTCACCGGCTCGGGCAAGACCTTTACCATGGCCAAGATCATTGAGAAGGTCCAGCGGCCCACGCTGGTGCTGGCCCACAACAAGACGCTGGCGGCCCAGCTGTGTGCCGAGTTCCGGGAGTTTTTCCCCGACAACGCGGTGGAGTATTTTGTAAGCTATTACGACTACTATCAGCCCGAAGCCTATATCCCTCATACCGATACGTTTATTGAGAAGGATTCGGCCATCAACGACGAGATCGACCGCCTGCGCATTTCCGCCACCGCCTCGCTCATGGAGCGGCGGGACGTGATCGTGGTGTCCTCCGTGTCCTGCATCTACGGTCTGGGCGAGCCGGCGGACTTCGCTCAGATGATGATCACCCTGCGAGTGGGCGCGGAAATGAAGATCGAGGACCTGCTCAAACGGCTGGTGGAGATCCGCTATGAGCGCAACGACATTGCGTGGGAGCGCAATATGTTCCGGGTGCGGGGGGACACGGTGGAGATCTGGCCCGCCTATTGGAAGGACTCCGCTTTGCGCGTGGAGTTTTTTGGGGACGAGATCGACCGCATCAGCGAGGTGAACGTGGTCACCGGCACACCCATCCGGCGGCTGATGAACGTGCCCGTTTGGCCCGCCACCCACTACGTCACCCCAAAGGAGAAGATGGATGCCGCCGTTCAGCAGATTTACAAGGAGCTGGAAGAGCGGGTTGCCTTCTTTGAAGCAAACGACAAGCTGGTGGAAGCCCAGCGGCTGAAACAGCGCACCATGTACGACGTGGAGATGATGCAGGAGCTGGGCTACTGCTCGGGCATTGAGAACTACTCCCGTGTCATCGAGGGCCGGCCGGTGGGCTCGCCCCCCCATACGTTGTTGGATTACTTCCCCGATGATTTTGTGCTGTTTATTGACGAGAGCCACGTGACCCTGCCTCAGGTGCGGGCCATGTACAACGGTGACCGGGCCAGAAAAAACAGTCTGGTGGAGTACGGCTTCCGCCTGCCCTGTGCCTATGACAACCGACCGTTGAAGTTCGACGAGTTTGAGGACCGGGTGAACCAGATCGTCTATGTATCCGCCACCCCCGGCGAATATGAGCGCACTCGCTCCGGCCAGATCGTGGAGCAGGTCATTCGTCCCACCGGCCTGCTGGATCCGGAGGTGGAGGTGCGCCCGGTGGAGGGGCAAATCGACGACCTTGTGGGCCAGATCAACGCCCGTGCCGCCCGGAAAGAGCGGGTACTGGTCACCACTCTGACCAAAAAGATGGCGGAGGACCTGACCGCCTATCTGCAGAATATGGGCATTCGGGTGCGTTATATGCACCACGCCATCGACACCATCGAGCGCATGGAGATCATCCGGGATCTGCGTCTGGGCAACTTCGATGTGCTGGTGGGCATCAACCTGCTCCGGGAGGGCCTTGACCTGCCGGAGGTGTCTCTGGTGGCCATTCTGGACGCGGACAAGGAGGGCTTTTTGCGCAGTGAGACCTCCCTCATCCAGACCATCGGCCGTGCGGCCCGCAATGCGGAAGGCAAGGTCATCATGTACGCCGATGGCATCACTCCCTCCATGCGCCGGGCCATTGACGAGACCGCCCGCCGCAGAGAGAAGCAGGACGCCTTCAACAAGGCCAACGGCATCGTGCCCAAAACGGTGATCAAGTCTGTGCGGGAACTGCTGGAGGTGTCCGGCATGTCGGAAGAGACGGAACAGCGCCGGGGTACGGGCAAAGCCATGACCAAGCAGGAGCGTGCCATGGAAATTGCCCGGCTGGAAAAGGCCATGAAAGAGGCGGCGAAGATGCTGGAGTTCGAGCTGGCCGCCGACCTGCGTGACCAGATCATCCGCCTGCGCGGGGAGAAGTGACCATGGGACGAAAAGAATATAAATACAGCTACACCGTATGCACCTGTGCGGATGAAAAAATGTTCTTTTGGCAATGTGAGTCAATTGAACGCCATGTGCCGGGAGTGAGATTGCGGGATCATTGGCACGATGTTGACAGCACTCGAGTGCGCATTTATCAACACCCTTTGGGTGAGATCGAGGTGCGCAATGACAGGTATGTTGATGTGCTGACGGTAAAATCGGATTTCAATTTATTGCCATTTTTTGACGGCGGAAAAGAATAATATGGAACTACCAAAACGAAAAAACAACCGCTTAAGTGGATATGACTACAGTCAACCTGGGTGTTATTTTGTGACCATTTGCACCAAGGGGCGAAAAGAGTGCCTTGGCACGGTTGTAGGGGCCGATGTCCTCATCGGCCCGCATGTTGAATTGACGGTGTCAGGGACAACGGTGCAGGAAGTATTATCAGCCATGCCGATGGTAGATAAGTTTGTTGTAATGCCAAATCACATCCATGTGATTTTTCGGTTGAATGAGGATAGCGGGGCGATGAGGACATCGCCCCCTACGCAATCGGTTCCCATGCTGGTGCGCTACTTCAAGAAAGAAGTTGTGCGCAGGTGCGGAGAAACTATATGGCAACGCTCCTACCACGACCATATTATCCAAGATGAAGAAGACTATCTGCGTATTTGGCAATACATTGATACCAACCCTGCTAAATGGCGGGAGGATCGCTATTACACCGAGACTGAGTAGACAGGGAAAGGGGGACGGTCCATGACCACAACGCAGAATAAACTCAAATGCCTGAACGGAACAACACTGAAAGTGCTGGCCATGGTGCTGATGCTGTTGGACCACACCTGCTGGACCATCGCCTTTGAGCACCAGTGGATGACCTGTGCAGGCCGGCTGACCTTTCCTCTGTTTGCCTTCCTTATTGCAGAGGGCTATTGCCATACCGGGGACTT
>JAZNMM010000073.1:0-17286 GCA_045579605.1 Lawsonibacter sp. | reverse complement strand
GTGATTGTAAGCCTCAATCAGATCATCCACCTTGATAGGCTCGAAGCCCGTGGAGACCTTGCCTTTCTTATAGACTTCCTCCACTTGGGTGAGCATGAGCCTGTTGCTTGCCAGACGGTTGGAGCTGTAGCAGAAGTTGATCTGTATGTAATCGTAGAGACCGTGATAGATCTTCTTGGTGCGCTGGCGCTGCAGCTGCTTCACAAGTTTGGGGACTGTCGGTGCTTCCTGCTTCTTTCTTGTTGGACGTGCTGTGCCTTCCGGCACAAACCAAGCGCCTTCTTTTTGTACTGCGCCGGGGATTCTGCCGTCGCGACAGTACCGGCGAACCATTTGCTCGGTGGTATTCCATAAAACCGAGACTTCTTTTGTTGTCAAATAGTCCATAAATCAAGTTCCTTTCTTGTTGGTATTATACAAAAACCGCGTTACTTTTCGGTTTTCGCGTTACTTTTCTGACCAGAGTTTTGACCAGAATTAGGGCGAAACACCTTGTAGAGAATGAAACTTTATAGATTTTTCTTGAATATAATTGGACTACATGGACGGATTAGACGAATGAGGCGAATAAATATACCTGAGGGAGCCGATGGCATTCAAGAGGTCAGCGGTTCGATCCTGCTTATCTCCACCAATATAAAGGACTGAAAACTTTAGTTTTCAGTCCTTTATATTTTGATTTTAATGCTTTTTGATGAAGATTGGCTATATCGTAGCAAAACTACGGTGTAGCTAATTTTTCTGTGCAGTGCTATATTCTCCGACAAAATCGTAAAATTTTCGGGCTTTTGGCTACAGAAATGACACCGATTTTTCAGGAAGAAGTAGAGGGGGAACAGATAAAAATAATGTCAATAGGCGTGTCAAATGCGAGTGATAGACCCCGTGCAACAGTACTTTTATTGCACAGGTCAAGTGATATAATCCAGGATATACCGCAAACCGTTAACGAGTGGGCCAGCCGAAAAAGGCAAGAAAAAGCAGCCCCATCAAGTGGGACTGCCGGGGGGAATATGCAATTGGCGAACTGCTTTGCCATGCTCTGACAGGGGACGGCAATACATCTTTTGCCATACGGGCGGAACGTCCGCGTGCGTGTCAGGTGAGAATCAGCCGGGCGCAGCCATAGATACCGGCGTCGTTGCCCAGCTTAGCCAATACGATGGGGGTGTCGGAGCTGGGGTGGTAAGCGTAGCTGCGGTAGTAACGGGCCACTGCATCGGAGAGCACCCGGCCGGCCCGGCTCATGCCGCCGCCGATGAGGAACACCTGCGGGTCGACTGTGCAGGCCGCCCAGCTCAGGGCCAGACCCAGATAGCGGGCGCAGCGGTCCAGGATCGCACCGGCCATTTCCTCGCCGTCCCGGGCCACATCACAGATGTCCTTGGAGGTGTATTTTTCCATGCTTCGCAGGGTGCTGGGGGTGTCACAAGCGGCCAGCATCCGCTTGGCCAGACGCACAATGCCGTTGGCAGAAGCGTACTGCTCCAGACAGCCGTATTTTCCGCAGTTGCAGGCAGTGGTCTCCTCCGGCTCCACGGTCATGTGGCCCACCTCGCCTGCAGCGCCGTTGGCGCCCGCCACGATGCGGCCGTCGATGACTACACCGGCACCTACACCGGTGCCCAGCGTAAACATTACCGCACTGCGATAGCCCTGTCCGCCGCCCATCCACAGCTCGCCCAGAGTGGCCAGATTGGCATCGTTGCCGGCGGCAATGTTGGGGACGGTGGGGAGCAGCTGGTTCATGCGAGCCTTGATATTGAAGGTATCCCAGCCCAGATTTTCACAGCACAGCACGTTGTTGTCTGCATCCACCGGACCGGGAACGCCGATGCCCAGACCGGTTACCTGTTCGGGGGAGAGGGTGCGCTGGGCCATTTTGTCCGATATGGCCCGTGCTACGTCGGGGAGCACGTCTGCACCTTTGTTGTGGATGCGGGTGGGGATCTCCCACTTCTCCAGCAGAGTGCCGTCGGCCTGGAACAGGCCTAATTTTACGCTTGTGCCACCAATGTCAGCGGCAAACGCGAAAGAATTCATCATAGGGCAGCCTCACATTCGTGAAAAATATAATATATTGTGTTCACATATTATAGCACCGCTCATTTTTTTCAGTCAATAAAAAGCCGTGCAGTTGTCGGAATTTTAACCATGGAGTCAGAGCAAACTAATGAACACACAGGTTGCACAAAAAAATCGACCGGAGCAGGGAAGAGGTATACAATTTTTTTCTTGCGCATGGCGGCTGTCAGTTGTATAATTGTGTCAGATTTTGATTTCAAGGGAGGAAACCCATATGTCCGGTAATGTCCGTCCCGAAAGCATGCAGCGCATCACCACTCGTGAGCTTGCAGACGCTTTTATTGCTCAGCAGGTTGCTGAGATCCGTGCCCAAGTGGGCGATAAAAAGGTGTTGCTGGCCCTGTCCGGCGGCGTCGATTCGTCTGTGGTGGCGGCCCTGCTGATCAAAGCCATTGGCAAGCAGCTGGTTTGTGTCCATGTTAACCACGGCCTGATGCGCAAGGGCGAGAGCGAGCAGGTGATCGAGGTGTTTGGCAAGGCGCTGGATGCCAACCTGGTGTATGTTGATGCCACCGACCGTTTCCTGGATCTGCTGGCCGGCGTGTCTGACCCCGAGGCAAAGCGCAAGATCATCGGCGGTGAGTTCATCAAGGTGTTTGACGAGGAGGCCGCCAAGCTGGATGGGATCTCCTTCCTGGCTCAGGGCACCATTTACCCCGACATTCTGGAAAGCATCAAGGCCGCTGAGAGCGGCAAGCCTGTCAAGTCCCACCACAATGTGGGCGGCCTGCCCGATGACATGGCTATGGAACTGGTGGAGCCGGTGAAACTGCTGTTCAAGGACGAGGTCCGCGTGGTGGGTGAAGCACTCGGTCTGCCCCACGATATGGTGTACCGTCAGCCGTTCCCCGGCCCCGGTCTGGGTGTGCGCTGTTTGGGTGCCATTACCCGGGATCGCCTGCACGCCCTGCGTGAGGCGGATGCCATCCTGCGCGAGGAGTTTGATAAGGCCGGTCTGGCCGGAAAGGTCTGGCAGTATTTCATCGCTGTGCCCGATGTCAAGAGCGTGGGTGTGCGCAATGAGATGCGTTACGAGGGCTGGCCCGCCATCATTCGTGCGGTCAACACCACGGACGCCATGACCGCTACCATCGAGGAGATCCCCTATGCGCTGCTGGGCAAGATCACCGACCGCATCACCCACGAGGTGGAGGGCATCAACCGTGTGCTCTACGACCTGACCCCCAAGCCCATCGGTACGATCGAGTGGGAATAATATAAACTGGCTGTCTAATGCCCGGAACCCCTTGGGAATAAGGGCTTCCGGGCATTAGTGTACCGAAAGGGAAATTGTGCGGTTTGTCGGGGGAAGATAAGCGGAAAGTGTTACGAATTGAGGTAAGAATACAGCTTGGGAGTATTAGTGATGATTGAAAAAATAATTAATTTAACAAATGATGCACTCTATAGTTACGTGCTTATAATTCTTCTGGTATTGGGCGGCATTTATTTTACCGTTCGCACACGGTTTGCCCAATTCAGGTTGCTGAGGCAGCAGTTTAAGTCTGTTATGGAAAAGACCGATGAAAAGGGAGTTTCCTCGTTTCAGGCGCTCATGGTATCCACTGCATCCCGTGTTGGTACCGGCAACATCATCGGTGTTGCAACGGCGCTTTGTGTGGGGGGCTTTGGCAGTGTTTTTTGGATGTGGGTCATTGCCATCATCGGTGCAGCATCTGCCTTTGTGGAAAGCACCCTGGCGCAGATTTACAAAAAACGGGGCAATGACGGTTGCTATGGTGGTCCTGCCTATTATATCGAAGCGGCTACAAAGCGAAAGAGCCTTGCAATAATATTTTCGATCTTTCTGATCCTGACCTATGGCTTTGGATTTAATATGTTGGCATCGTACAATTTGCAGTCGACATTTTCCCCCTACAGCTTTTACAACGAAACCTATACACCCTGGATCATTGGATTTGTGATCGCGGTGCTTGTTGGTTACTGTCTGATCGGCGGCGGCAAGCGGATCATATCGGTCACCAGTTTCCTGGTTCCTATCATGGGTGCGATTTACATTGTTGTTGCCATAGTAATATCAATTATCAACATAAAGACTCTGCCGATTGTTTTCAAAGAGATTTTCGCTGGTGCATTTGATTTTAAGGCCATATTCGGTGGTTTCGGCGGCTCGTGCGTTATGTATGGTATAAAGCGCGGGTTGTTCTCAAATGAGGCGGGTGTTGGCTCTGCACCCAACGCATCGGCCTCGGCTGACATTTCTCACCCCGCAAAGCAGGGCTTGGTGCAGACGCTGTCGGTGTTTATTGATACATTGCTTGTGTGTACGGCCACTGCGTTTATGTGCATGACTTCGGGTGTCACACCACCTTCCAGCAGTGATCAGGCGGCAGCCTATGTCCAGCAAGCGCTCAGCGCCACACTGGGCAGTGTGGGTCCTGTCTTTGTAACGGTGGCAATGATCCTGTTTGCATTTACCACGCTGTTGGGCAATCTTTATTACGTAGATAAAGCCATCAACTATTTGTTTGGCAAAGAGCTTACTAAGACCACCAGAAATATTTACTATGTGATAGCATCGCTTATTATCTTTGTTGGCGCGGGGCTTAGTGCGGATTTGCTCTGGGGCATTGCGGACATTATGATGGGCGGCATGACGATCATCAATATGCCCGTTATCCTGTATCTTGGCAAGTATGCAATACGTGCGCTGAATGATTATGAGAAACAGATGCAAAAGGGTGGGGCAATCACTTTTAACAAAAGCGATATTGGCTTGCCCCACGAAACGGATTATTGGAACTGAATCACACCAAAATGGTTTCAGGTACGGGAAAAGGGAATGGGCATGAAAAAGAAACGGTTGGGAAAAAGCGGAATCGAAGTGAGTGAGGTCGGGTTCGGGGTCCTTCCCATTGGCCCCAGCCAGCGTGCGCTCTCCACAGAGGAAGGCGCGCGCATCATTCGATATGCGCTGGATCATGGGATCCGCTTTATTGATACCGCCCAGTATTACCGTACGCATTCCTATGTGAGAAAAGCACTGGAGGATGGAGCGTATGATGATGTGGTCATCAGCTCCAAATCCTTGTGCGGGGATTACGACGGAATGATGCAGGCGATTCTGGAAGAGCGGGCTGCATTGGGGCGGGAAACCATTGATATCTTTTTAATGCACGAGGTCCGGTCCGGGCAGCTGGAACAGCGCGCCGGAGCATGGCAGGCGCTGCAGGACGCAAAACGGATGGGGCTGGTACGTGGGATCGGTCTTTCTACCCACCATGTGGACGTGACGGCCGCGGCGGCGCACCTGGAAGCGCTGGATGTGGTCTTCCCGCTGCTCAATTATGCTGGTTTGGGCATTCGGAAGGGGGATGCGTTTGCATCTGCGGAAGAAATGATGGAGGCCATTCGACTGTGCCGACAGGCGGATAAGGGCATTTATGTCATGAAAGCCTTTGGCGGCGGCAGCCTGACCGCGACCTATCAGACCGCACTGAATTATGTGTTTTCCAAACCGGAGATCGACAGTGTCATGGTCGGGTTTGGCTGCGAGGCCGAGGTGGATGATCTGCTGCGTTATCGCAATGGGACCATGGACCCGGCATATAATCCGGATGTATCCCAAAAGAAGGTCTACATCAATCAGGAGGACTGTGAGGGGTGTGGAGCCTGCAAGGCGGCTTGTCCCGCCGGGGCCATTTATTACAACGAGAATGGCCTGGCACAGGTGGACCATCAACAATGCCTTACCTGCGGCTATTGCAGTCCCGTGTGCCCGGTCCGGGCCGTGATCATGTACTGAACGAAGACAGTTTCGAAAAAGCTCCCGCTGCAGCGGGAGCTTTTTTGCTGCACAAAAAGGCAGCCCTACCGTAGTAGGGCTGCCGAAAGGGGCTCACTTCTCGTTCTTATAGATCTCTTTGAAGTACTTGTAGGTGTCCACTTTCAATTCACCGCAGGCGGCCTCGTCACAGGCGACGATCCCGTCGGGATGCAGCTGCAGGGCACTGATGGTCCAGGCATGGTCCACGCCGCCTTCCACGCAGTGACGCAGGGCACGGGCCTTGCTGTGGCCGCTGATGAGCAGCAGCACCTGCTTGGAGTCGCACACAGTACCAACGCCCACAGACAGAGCGGTCTTGGGGACCTTGTTGGGGTCGTTGTCGAAGAAGCGGGAGTTGACGATCAGGGTATCCTCGGTCAGGGCGCGCACGCCGGTGCGGGAGACCAGGGAGGTGAAGGGCTCATTGAAGGCGATATGGCCGTCCACACCGCTGCCGCCCAGGAACAGATCGATGCCGCCGTAGGAGGCGATCTTCTCCTCGTAGCGCTGGCACTCGGATTCCAGGTCCTCGGCCATGCCGTTGAGGATGTTGATGTTCTCCGCGGGGATGTCGATATGGTTGAAGAAGTTGTCATGCATGAAGTACCAGTAGCTCTGGTCATGCTCTCTGGGCAGGCCTACGTATTCGTCCATGTTGAAGGTGACCACGTTCTTGAAGGTCACGGTGCCGGCCTTGTTCATCTCGATCAGCTTTTTGTATACGCCCAGGGGGGAAGATCCGGTGGGCAGACCCAGGATAAAGGGACGGTCTTCCTTGTGGTTATTGATGGCGTCAGCGATATGCTGGGCGGCCCAGGCGCTCATTGCGTCATAGTCATTCTTGATGATAAGTTTCATTTTAAATCACACTCCAAGTCTGCTTTAAGGGATCGGGGCTTCCGATTTCCCTCACGCGTATATTATACACGCTTTTTGCAGTTTGTCTATGCGTTTGTTTGTGAATTTTCTTGGGGAAGCGGGGGCGCGGCGCAACACAAACCGGGGTCAGGAACGGGTCGCTTCGGACCCCGGCAGGGTCACATATCCAAGAAGCCCATGATGGCGATGCCGACCACGACCAGTACAATCATCGCGTAGTGCTTGGCGGACAGCTTTTCCTTGAGGAAGATGCGGCTCCACAGCACCGATGCGGCACAGTAGGAGGAGATGATGGGGGCGGACATGGCCAGATGCTCTGTGTCCGCGATGGCGTAGATGTAAGCAAATTGTCCCGCCGTCTCACACACGGCACCGATATACTTGGGAGCCTCCATTTTGGGGACCAGCCGGTCACGCTTGACCAGCACCACATAGATAAAGCAAAGCAAACCGACGAACAGGAAGGTCAGCTCATAGGCCACATTGGCGCTGTCCTCGTTGAGCACTTCCAGAACGCGATTGTCGGCAAAGGTGCCGATGGCGTCCAGCACACAGTAGGCCACGGGAAGGGCCAGGGCGATCAGGCTCTTGGAGTACTTGTAGTTGCTGGCCTTCTGACGCTCGGCACGCAGCTGCTCATCCTCAAAATAGTCCACCACGCCCAGACCGATGGCACCCACGCACACCAGAGCTACGGCGCACAGGGCCAGGGGAGAGTACTCGGAAAAGCCCACCATAAACAGCGTCATCACTGCCACCAGCGCGCCGGAGGAATTGCAGATGGGGGAGGAGATGGACAGTTCGATATAGCGCAGACCCCAATAGCCCATGGCCATGGAGGCGATGTACAGGAACGAGACGGGCAGATAGGTCAGGATGATTTCCATGGAGATCTCCGTTCCGCCCACGAAGATCTCATACATGGCGTGCAGGCCCATGACAACGCCCACGGCCATGACCATTTTCAGATGGCTGTATTTATCCTTGGCATCCCGGCAGCCGATTTTGGAAAACAGGTCGGAACCGGACCAGCAGATCAGAGTGATGATTGACAACAGAAACCACATAACGATGTTACGCTCCTTTTTTTATGATTTGTTTTTTGCGGGGTTACGTCGTGTTATGTGTCCGTCGCCTTTGGAGGTTTTGTCATGGGGGTCAGCCACAGGGGTTGGCCGCAATAGGCTGCCGTCGCTTTCTTCAGATTTTGGTACACGATAAAACCTCCTTTGCATATGATAGTCAATCATAGTATTTTTGGTGTTTTCTGTCAAATAGTTTTTGCCGTGAGGCGTTGGGAGCGGTGCGCACGGGAGGAAACGGGCGGATGGAATATTGCCACGGGTCGGCGACTAAACTAGAGTTGGAGGGAAATCAGCTTAGGACGGCGCAAGTGTTAAAAAACAATAAATTAGTTGTTAAGAATGTATATAGGTTCGCGGTTTCATGTTGATTTTTGGCGAAAAAGTGCTATAGTGGCCCATAGTGTGCGCCGGCAAAACGCCGGGCAAAAAACGGAGAAAAGGAACGTTTGCCATGAAAAAAACCTACACACAGTCCACCCAAGAGGTTCTTGAGGAACTGGGCGTAAGCGAGCAGGGGCTGACCACGCAGCAGGCCGGGCAGCGCCAGGCGCAATACGGGCCCAACAAGCTCAAGGACGCGGAAAAACCCACCATACTGCAGCGCTTCCTGACCCAACTGAAAGACCCCATGCTCATTATTCTTATGCTGGCGGCGGCAGTTTCGGCGGCTACCACAGTGATCCACAATCTTCGCAATCCGAGCCAGCCCGAGGGTTTGGCTGAGGTATTCATCATTCTGGTCGTAGTGCTGCTCAACGCGGTTCTGGGCGTGTTCCAGGAGAGCAAGGCAGAGGCGGCCATTGAGGCGCTGCAAACCATGACGGCAGCCACCTGCAAGGTGCTGCGGGACGGCCACCAGGTGGTTCTTCACTCTGATGAGCTGGTGCCCGGCGACGTGGTGCTGCTGGAGGCGGGGGACAGCGTGCCTGCGGATGGTCGGCTGCTGGAGAGTGCCAGTCTGAAGATCGAGGAAGCGGCGCTCACCGGTGAAAGCGTCCCCGTCAACAAGGTGGTCGAGGCGCTGGGGCTTGCCCAGGGCCAGGATGACATCCCTCTGGGTGACCGCAAGAATATGTGCTACATGGGTTCCACCGTGGTTTATGGCCGTGGCAAGGCGCTGATCACCCGAACCGGCATGGACACGGAGATGGGCAAGATCGCCGGCGTTCTGGCGGCTACCGGGGAGGAGCAGACCCCTCTCCAGCGCCGTCTGGACGAACTGGGTAAGACACTGAGCAAGCTGGTGCTGGGCATCTGCGTGTTTATCTTTGTATTTAATATGGTCATGGCCGGCTCCTTCACGCTGGACAGTGTGCTGTCCACCTTCATGGTGGCTGTGTCGCTGGCTGTGGCTGCGATCCCTGAGGGACTTGCCACCGTGGTTACCGTGGTGCTGTCCATCGGTGTGACCAACATGAGCCGCCGCAATGCGGTCATTCGCCGTCTTACCGCCGTGGAGACGCTGGGCTGCACCCAGGTCATCTGCTCGGATAAGACGGGGACGCTGACTCAGAACAAGATGACCGTGGTGGACCACATGGGCGACAAGGCGCTGGTGGCTACCGCTATGGCGCTGTGCTGTGACGCCCACCTGAATCAGGACGGTCAGGCTGAGGGCGAGCCCACCGAGGCCGCCCTGGTCAACTTTGCCGCCGGTGAGGGGCTGCTCAAGCACGAACTGGAGGAGAAGATGCCCCGTGTGGACGAGGCGCCCTTCGATTCCTCCCGCAAGATGATGTCCACCGTGCATGAGACCGGCGAGGGCTTTGTTCAGTACACTAAGGGCGCACCGGACGAGGTGCTCAAGCGCTGTACTGCCTACGAGGAGAACGGAGAGCGCCTGCCCATGACAGATGCTAAACGGGGCGAAATCCTGGCGGCCAACAAGGCCATGGCGGACAAGGCTCTGCGCGTACTCGCTGCAGCCATGCGGGTGTGGAAGGAAAAGCCCGGCGACAACACGCCGGAGTATCTGGAGCAGGAGCTGTGCTTCGTGGGTCTGACCGGCATGATTGACCCTGTGCGTCCGGAGGTGAAGGCGGCCATCGAGCAGTGCCGCAGCGCGGGCATCCGCCCGGTGATGATCACCGGCGACCACAAGGATACCGCGGTGGCCATCGCCAGAGAGTTGGGCATTATTGACGACCCCGCTCAGGCCATTACCGGCGCGGAGCTGGACTCCATCCCAGACGATCAGATTGGCGAGGCTGTGAAGCGGTACAGCGTATACGCCCGCGTGCAGCCCGAGCACAAGGTGCGCATCGTCACCGCATGGAAGGCCAACGGAGCCATCACCGCCATGACGGGTGACGGCGTGAACGACGCGCCTTCCATCAAGTCTGCCGACATTGGCGTGGGCATGGGTATCACCGGTACGGACGTGTCCAAAAATGTGGCCGATATGGTGCTGGCCGACGATAACTTTGCCACCATCGTCACCGCGGTGGACGAGGGCCGCCGCATCTACGACAACATTCGTAAGGCCATTCAGTTCCTGCTGGCCTCCAACATGAGCGAGGTGCTGGGCGTGTTTGTGTCCACGCTGCTGGGCTTCACCCTGCTCAACCCGGTGCACCTGCTGTTCATCAACCTGATCACCGACTGCTTCCCGGCGCTGGCGCTGGGCGTGGAAAAGGGTGAGGCGGACATTATGCACCGTCCGCCCCGCGACTCCAGAGAGGGCATTTTTGCCGGCGGTCTGGCAGTGGACATTGCCTATCAGGGCGTGCTCATCACCGCCATCACCATCGCTTCCTATATCATCGGCCATTGCTTCCAGGTGGGTCACTTCGCTATGCCTCATGGCGTGTCCGAGCACGGCATGACCATGGCATTCCTGTCCATGAGTATGTGTGAGATCTTCCACAGCTTCAATATGCGCAGCCAGCGCAAGAGTGTGTTCACCCTGCACAGCCACAACAAGATCCTGTGGCTTGCCATGCTGGGCAGTCTGGTGCTGACCACGCTGGTGCTTGAGTTGCCCGTTTTGGCCAACGCCTTTGGATTTACCCCTGTGGGTATTGTTGAGTACACCGTGGCGCTGCTGCTGGCGCTGACGGTCATCCCCATTGTGGAATGCGTTAAGTTCATTCAGCGCAAGCTGGGCAAATAAATCAAAACGGTGCAGCTCTCTGAGAGCTGCACCGTTTTTTGGACTGTGCTCAATCCAATAGATTGCCGTCGGTAGAAATGGTGACCACGCGCCAGGGGATGAATTTCCCACTGGCCTGCAGTGCGGTTTTTACGGCGTGTTCAATTCCGCCGCAGCAGGGCACTTCCATGCGTGTCACGGTCACACTCTTGATGTTGTTGTTTGCGATGATGGCAGTCAGCTTTTCGGTGTAGTCGCCCGTATCCAGTTTGGGACAGCCGATGAGAGTAATGTGCTTGCGGATAAACTCATTGTGGAAGTTTCCATAGGCATAGGCTGTGCAGTCTGCCGCCACCAAAAGATTTGCTCCGTCAAAATACGGCGCATTTACAGGTACGAGCTTGATCTGCACGGGCCACTGGGAAAGCTGACTTGCGGCGGGCGCGGGGAAAGATGCGGCGCAGGTATCCCGATGGATGGCCTTGGATGCCGTGCCGGGACAGCCGCAGGGGAGGGGGGCGGCCTGCTTGCTCTGCTTAGCAGCAAGCACCGCCTCTTCGTTGTAGGCGGGGGCTTCCCGATCTTCAAAGGTGATGGCATCCACGGGGCACGCAGGCAGACAATCCCCAAGCCCGTCGCAGTAATCTTCTCTTGTGAGCTTTGCCTTGCCGTTTATCATCTCGATGGCACCTTCGTGGCAAGCGGTGGCACAGGCGCCACAGCCGTTGCATTTTTCTTCGTCGATTTTAATGATGGTCCGTATCATATCTCACAACTCCTTTTTGATGTAAAAGAGATTCCATTGACTTTCTAATGGGATTATAGTAGGATAAACAAAACAAGTCTGTTGTTTTTACAACGAAAAGAGGGGCTGTATGAAAAAATATCTCCCTGTACTCAAGCATACGCAGATGTTTGCCGGAGTGGGCGAGGATGAAATCGCCTCCATGCTCTCCTGCCTTGGAGCAAGACTTCACGGGTATAAAAAGGGTGAATTTGTTTTCAGGCAGGGCGAGCGGCTGAGCGATATTGCGGTTTTGGTGGAAGGCAGTCTGCACATTCAGAAGGACGATTACTGGGGCAACCGCAGTATTCTGGGCCAAATTCCCGTGGGCGAGTTGTTTGGGGAGGCGTATGCCGCCCCCGAAAGCGGACCGTTGCTCCATAACGTGGTTGCGGTGGAGGACAGCGTGGTCATATTTTTTGATGTCAAGCGGGTCATCACCACCTGTTCATCTGCCTGCCGCTTTCATGCCATGATCGTGCAGAATATGTTTTTTGCCATCTGCGAGAAAAACAGAGCGCTGGTGCAGAAACTGGGGCATATGTCCAAGCGGTCCACCCGGGAAAAGCTGATCTCGTATCTGTCGGAGCAGGCCAGACGGAACAACAGTGCCAGCTTCGTCATCCCCTTCAACCGCCAGCAGCTGGCCGACTTTTTGTCTGTGGACCGAAGTGCCATGTCCAACGAGCTCTGCAAAATGCGGGATGAAGGGCTGGTGGAGTTTGAGAAAAATGCGTTCCGATTGTTATAAAAGCTGACCGGCGCCTTTGGCTTTACCCCTGTAGGTGTGGAATGCGTCAAGTTCATCCAGCAAAAGCTGAGCAAATAAATCAAAACGGTGCAGCTCTTGTGGAGCTGCCCCGTTTTTGGTGCGCCTGAAGGGACTCGAACCCACACGCTGAAAGCACGAGAACCTAAATCTCGCATGTCTACCAATTCCATCACAGGCGCGGCTGTCCTTTATGATACACACAGCCGCCCCAAAAGTCAACTCAAAGACGGAAATGGACGTGTCGGGACAGGGTGGGATCAGTCTGTTTCCAGACAGGTGATCATGCGCTCACGTTTGCCGTTCCACAAAAGGTCGGTGGTCTGGGCACAAACCTGTACCCCCAGCTTGTCGTTTTGAATGATACTGGACTGTTCCGGACAGGCCAGCGGACAGGAGGGACAGGGGTGGTCGATACCCATGAAAGCCCGGTAGCAGATCATACCCGGACGTGCCTTGGGGGCAAGGGTACGGATCTTTTTGTTCAGGAACCGTAGATGATAGGTAGCGGGGTCGATGACATAGATCCACGAATCCTGACTGTCCAGCACGTTCTGCAGGTTGGCGGCCTGCTCGGACAGCTTATCCTGCGTTCGCTTTTTGAGCAGGAACAGAGCCATGACCTCGGACAGGAACTGGAGCAGGGAGATCTGCTCCTGCGTCCACAGCCGGGTGGACACACAGTCATCAAAGCCGATGTAACCCCGGAACACGCCGTTGTCCCGGATGGAACAATGCAGCATACTCTTCACGCCCTGAGGCTCCAGAATGGCGCGGGCGTTGGCGGGCAGCTCGGCCACATCAGAACAGTAGAGCAGACCGTTTTCATCATACACCTCCGGCCAGCCGGGGATGTCGGTGATGTAGCTTACATTCTGCAGGTTGTCCTTTTCCGGCGAAACGCCGGTATTGCACCACTCAAAGGTGTTGCTGCAGACGGTGTTGTCCACGTTGTTTTCAAAAATATAGGCGCGGCTGACGTTGAATTGGCTGCCGATGTGGGCCAGCAGTTCATTCACCGTGACGGTGAGATCCCGGCTTTCGTACAGCAGACGGAACACAAAGCGGATGAAGGAGTTGTCGGTGATATTGGGCTGCTCATCCGAGTCGATACGGGTGCTTTCGTAGGTGACATTTTCCAACAGCGCATTGTATTTGTCCCGGGGACTGTAGAGCTTATAGCGGTTTTTCCCCCTGGCCTTGGCCAGATACAGCGCCTCGTCCGCGTGGCGGAACAGCTCGGTATATCCGTTGGCGTGCAAGGGAGCCAGCGCCGCGCCAATGGAGCAGGAGACCTTCAGCTCGGGCACCAGCTGGGCAAACAGTGCGCGGAAGGTGTCCAGCAGCTGGCGGCAGCGCTCCTGCACCAGCTCGGCGTTGGGGACATCGTTCAGGAAGATAAGGAACTCATCTCCGCCGATGCGGCCGATGATGTCCTGGGAGCGGAACAGGTGGCGCAGGCTGTTACCGATCTGGGAGAGGACGGCATCGCCGTACAGGTGCCCATACTTGTCGTTGACTCCCTTGAAGTTGTCCAGATCCAAAATGAGCAGGGCGGACAGTGTGTCTGTCTGCTGGCTCAACCGCTCGGATACCATCTGCTGGGTGGACTGCTTATTGAGCAGCTTGGTCAGAGCGTCCCGCTCGGCACGCTCTTTCAGGGTCAACGCCGCGCGCTTATCCTCATCCACATCATAGAGGATGCCCACGATGCGGTTGATGCCCTTGGCTTCATCCCGCTGAAGCTGGGCACGGATGCGGCACCAGACATATTTTCCGTTATGACCCAGCACACGCACCTCGATGTGGGGAAGCGTGTGCGCATTTCGGCGCATGCTGTCTGCCCAGGTGCTCAGTGTGGACAGGTCATCCGGGTGAAAATGACTGGAGAGGGGAAGATTTGACAGAAATCCCTCCCGGATGGGGTCGTAGCCAAACATCTCCTTCCAGCGCGGGGAGCAGGTGAGCGTGTCAGAATCCAGATCCAGCTCAAAGATGACGCCTTCGCTCTGTTGGGTGAGCAGCGCGTGGCGTGTCACCTCTGCCTGAAGATGGTTGATCGTACGGCGGATCTGGGTGTTGTCGCGAATGGCGTGGTATACATATTCCTGCCCGTCAGCCTCCAGGAACGTCCGGCTGCGGTCCAGTACCCAGATGGGGTCGTTATTCTTACGCAGTATACGATACTCTGTATCTGCCCGTCCGCCCGGAGTCAGGGCGCGGAGAAACTCGTCCCGGTCCTCCGGCACCACCAGTTGCAGCAGGCTGTCCCGGAACTGGGTGTGCAGTTCCTGCTCGGTGTAGCCGGTGAGCACAAACAGGTTCTTCATACCTGCATCGATGGTGTGCCCGGCATCGGTGCGGCAGCGCAGCGCGGTGCTCACCAGTCCGTACAGGGCGGGGGTGGTGTGCAGGTCGGTTTGGTCCAGCGGGGTGCCGGTGGTGTGCACCCGCTCCGCCCGGTGCCAGATGGCGGTCACGATGCGCTGGTCGGTGTTACCGGTGTTGACCCGGAGAAAGACCAGCTCATAGGGCTGATACTCGCCCAGCGTGGGGCTGAACAGCCGGCAGGGGAACACGTGCCGGCGCAAGTTCAGGCGGAAGAAGTCGTCCGACAGGAATCGCGTCAACTCCTGCGCCGTGACGGCATCGTCAGGGTGCAGAACGGTGTGCAGGTGCTCCATGATCCGGGGGAAGGGGGCGTTGGGAAGGATTCCGTCCAGATCGGGGTTGGGGTTGTAGACCACATGGTACAGGTCGCTGTCCAGATCCAGCTCCAGCACCGTATCATTTATATAGTGGAGGATGGCCTGGTACTTGACCTGAGACAGCTGCAGGGAGTCCAGCGCGTGGGTTTTCCACTCCGGTCCGGGCAGGGGAAGGGTGATGTGGTCGGACTTTGGGGAGTGGCCGTCGGCGTAGCGGTGGGCCAGCTGAACAAACTGAGTGCGCACCCGCTTGAAGCATTCCAGCAGCGCAGGGGAGAAGCTGCCGCACTCTCCGTTGAGGATCATGTTGACCGCCTGGTCATAGGGCAGAGCGGGCTTGTAGATCCGGGGGGAGGTCAGCGCGTCAAAGGCATCGGCCAGACCCACCACCTGGGCGCAGACGGGGATCTCGTCCCCACACAGACCCTTGGGATAGCCCGTACCGTCCCACCGCTCGTGGTGATACAGGGCGATGTTGTAAGCGTAGCGCAGATATTCCTCGTCGCCCATACCGCTCAATGTACGTACCAGTTCGCCGCCCACGGTGGTGTGGGTCTTGATAACGTCATACTCCTCATCCGTCAGCAGGCCGGGCTTGTTCAGCACCCGGTCAGGAATGGATATTTTCCCGATGTCGTGCAGGGCGCTGGCGTTGGCGATGATGCTCACGATGTCCTTGGTCAGACCGTACTGGGGACAGGTCCGGGCCACCTCGGTAAGAAGGATCTCGGTAAAGCGGCGGATGCGAAGAACGTGGTTGCCCGATTCGGTGCTGCGGTACTCGATAATGGCGGACAGGGCGTCCACCATGACCTGACTGGTACTGCGGATGGTCTGGCTCTGCTCGTTGACCAGCGTTTCCAGATGCCACTTGTGCAGGAACAGGTCGATGATCACCTGCACCCGGCGCTGGGCGATCGTGGGAGTATAGGGGCGCACGATCACGTCGGTGGCACCCAGAGCGAAGGCAAGCTCCTCCCGCTCGCCGGTGCCGGTGGGGGTGATGAACAGCAGCAGAGGAATGGCCTGGGGCGAGCCGGGGGAACAGGCGGCGGTCAGCATGCGCAGGGAGTCGGGATCGTCCGGCGGCAGGTCAGCCAGTACCGCGGCGATACAGCTGCCGTTCTGCTGCAGCAGCAGGGTGGCCTGGGACACGGTCTGTGCCTCCAACAGGTCAAAGCTGGAGGAAAAGATCTCGCGCAGGCGGGGGCGGTCGCTGTCAGCGCCGCCCACCAGCAACAGGGTGTCTTTCAGTTTGGAGACCATAGGCGTACCTCCTGCATAACAGTTCTTCATTGCTATTATCATATCAAACCCACACCGCTGACGCAAGAAAAAACGCGCGATATCGACAGGGGATTGCCGGTGAAAAAGCTACGCAAGAAAAAGTGAAAAAATGAACGACCGTTTTGAAAATATAACCGAACGTGTGACCGGGGCATGATATAACAAGGGCACAGTAACTGATCCCGCACCAAACCAAAGCAGGAAAGGGGGAGCGCACGGATGACCGACCGAGCCTGGGGAGCGGAGTACAGGAGCACAACCGTCTGTATCGACTCCTATATAAACGGGATCCCGGTGGGCCGCTTCTATAATCCCTATCTGGAAGCCGGACGAATATTCCAAAGTACGTCGCAGTTCCTTTTAGAGATGGAACGAACGCTGGACGCCATGGACTTCCCTCAAGCATTCGCAACCACCCGAGCCTTTGCCCCGCCTCCGGTCCGAATCACCGGCCCGCCGGAGGAACTGCCCTGCAGAGGGGAAAAGGCCACCTTCGCCGTGAAGGTGCTGTTCCGGCAGAACGCAAGCTGGCAGGGCACTCTCACCTGGCTGGAGGGACAGCGGGAGCAAAGCTTCCGCAGCGTACTGGAGCTGCTCCTGCTTATGGACAGCGCCATGCAGGAACAGGAACGAGCATCTTGAAAACAGTAAGCAAAGAAGGAAACAGGAAGAAATATTCGATAAGTGGCAAACCGGTCGAAAGGCCGGGACGCAAAGCAAGCGGGCTAAGGCCGAAGGGCTACGCCGGCGCGGCCGCCGGTATTTCGCTCCCCAACATGAAAGGAGAACGAAATAATGGCAAAGAAGAATT
>JAZNMM010000072.1:0-9720 GCA_045579605.1 Lawsonibacter sp. | reverse complement strand
CTGCTGGGCGGTCTGGTGGTCAGCTTTGTTTCCACTTGGTATATCTCTTACATGACCGGCATCTTCTGCGCCCTGTATCTGCTGTGGCGGTGTGCCTGTGACGGCCTTCGCCTCAAGGATACGGCAAAAAGGCTGCTCCGGCTGGCTGGCTGGGCAGGACTTGCCCTGCTGCTGAGTGCGTGGCTGTGGCTGCCCACCGCCCTGTCCATGCTGACAGGCAAGCTGGCAGACGCAGGCACATCCATCCCCGTGGGCTTCCACTGGCCCCTGTCCACCCTGTTTTACAAGTTGCTGGTGCCCGGGGCATACGACTCGGTGACCTACACCGGGTCCGCCTTCCTCTACTGCTCCCTGCCCGCCGTCCCGCTGGCGGCGGCGTGGTTCTTCCGCCCGGGCACAACGGCGCGCACGCGCGTGTACACGCTGGCGCTGGGCGGCTTTCTGGCGATAAGCCTGTGGTTTGTGCCTCTGGACGCGGTGTGGCATCTGTTTCAGCTGCCCAACAGCTTCCCCGGGCGCTGGTCCTTCGTGGTTTCCTGCTTCCTGCTCCTGCTGGCCTATGACGCGTTGCTTTGGCTTTTGAGCCTTGTAAAATCCGTTCGCCTGTCCAGAGGGCTGCCCGCTCTGCTGGCTCTGATGCTGGCGCTGGATATGAGTGCCAACGCCCTGCTCATATTCCGGGGACTGGACGAGGAGCTGCACTTTGAGTCCTACCACTCCTATCACTTCTACAAAACCCGAATGCAAAAACTTGTGGATACCATCCACAGCGAGGACACATTTCAGCGAGTGGCAAACGACGACCACCGCAGCCGCAACGAGCCGGCCGCTTTCGGCTACAAGGGCCTGACGTTCTTCAGCAGCAGCTACAATGCCAGGGTGAACGAGCTGCTCAACGATCTGGGCTACGCTCAGGACTGGTTCTGGTCCACCAGCCAGTGCGGCTCTCCCGTGGCCGACGCGTTGATGGGCATCGGCTGGCGTATGGGCGGTCAGGGACTGCCCCTGCCCGCAGTCTATGAGGCACTGGAGCCTGACCACCTGCTGCACCGCGGGTTTGAATTTGCCGCTCCCGGCTATTTCACCACCGGTGGCCCGGGTGACGCGGATCTGTGGTCGTGGCCGGAGGATAATCCGTTCGAGTATCAAAACCAGCTGATGAAGCTGGTGGGTGGCTGGGATCTGGACATGTTCACCCCCCTGACCGCCCGTCGAGTGAACGAGAATGGCCGCGTCCAGTTCCACTTCATCTCCAACGGTCAGCCTGTTTACGCCTATTTCGATGGTGAGCTGGATGACCCAGAGTGGGCCATCGACCGGGCTCTGTGCACCCAGCGGACCAACGGCATCCAGTATCTTGGCACCTTCCCCGAGGGAACAGAGCATGAGCTTCTGGTCTATTGCTCCGAACCTGTAACCGAGGCTGCCCAACTGAAAGCCCCCCTGCTGTACACTCTGAACACAGAACACCTGCAGCGTATGCTGGACACTCTGGCCGATAACCGCCTGCACGTTACCGACCACGGCAACGGCTGGCTGGTGGGTGCGGTCAACGCCTTCCGGGACGGTGAGCTCTTCACCAGCATCCCCTCCATCCCCGGCTGGACGGTGAAGGTGGACGGCAAAACCGTGGAATGCGGTGCGTTCCGTGACACTCTGCTCACCATCCCCGTGGCCCAGGGCACGCACACCATCTCCATGCGCTACACGCCCCCCGGCCTGTACGCCGGACTGGGCCTGACCGCCGCAGGACTGTTCTTGCTGATCATCCTGCGCAAAAAACGCCTATAAACACACAAAAACACCTCACCCTTCGGTGAGGTGTTTTTGCAAGGAAATGGGGAGGAAAGGGCAGCCGCTGTATGTCTGCGGCCGCCGGCGTCCTTTGCAGGACCGACAGAAACAGCCACCCGAACATGGAGGTGTTGGAAGAAAGCAGGCGGTGTTTTCCCTGTCGCACCTATATATTAGCATACGCTAACTCATTTGTCAACTCTTGTTTTTCAAAACGCCACCGGGCGGGAGCAACGCTCCCGCCCGGCGATGTTTTGTCTTCTTATTTGTGCTCCAGCTGCTCAAAGGCGGCCTTTGCGGCCATTTGCTCGGCGGCTTTTTTGCTGTGGCCGCTGCCCTGGCCTGCGACCTCGTCCCCCACGCAAACCTGCATGACGAACTGGCGGCAGTGGTCCGGCCCACTCTCCCCCACCAGGCGGTAGGAAATGCTCTTTCCGGGGGTGCGCTGCACCAGCTCCTGCAGGGCGGTCTTGTAATCCCGGGGGGCGTTGACCTGCTGGCTGCGGCTGAGGATATAGCGCTGAACGATTTTCCGCGCGCTGCCGATGCCGCCGTCCAGATAGACCGCCGCCAGCACCGCCTCCACTGCGTCGGCCTGAATGGAGGGGCGTTCTCTCCCCCCACCGTGCTCCTCGCCCTTGCCAAGGCGCAGGTGGCTGCCCAGGTCCAGCTCTTTGGCCACCTCCACCAGACTTTCCTCACATACCAGCGCGGCCCGGGTGCGGGTCAGCTCCCCCTCGGGCATATCGGGGTGGGTGCGGTAGAGGTGATCGGCCACCACCATACCCAGCACCGAGTCACCCAGAAACTCCAGCCGCTCATTGCTGGTGCAGCGGCCGCGGCTCTCGTTGGCGTAGGAACTGTGGGTCAGGGCGTGCTCCAGCAGGGAGCTATCCTGAAACGTGTAGCCCAGCTTTTCTTCCAAGGTTTTCATACGCGTCTCCTGTGTTCGAAAAACAAAACTCCGCCGATGCCGGGCGGAGTTTTGCTTCGTGATTTGTCAGTTATCCAGACGGCTCTGCAGGAAGCGGACCAGATCGCCCACGCAGGTGATGCCGGCGATCTCCTCCTCCGTCATTTCCTCCACGCCGAACAGCTCCTCCAGCGCCATGGACATATCCACCAGATCCAGAGAATCGGCGCCCAGGTCGTCCTCAAAGGTGGTCTCCATGGTAATGGTGCTTTCCTCCACACCAAACTGGTCGGCCAGCATGGTCTTCAACTGCTCAAAAATCATAGTGTCTCAAACTCCTTGTAAGGTTGTTTCCACGCATAACTATAAGGCGCAAACCCCTGTCGTGTCAATAGGTTTTACAAAATTTCCCGCCCGGTCACACCTGCTCGGCATCCTTGGTCAGGCGCATATACTCCACATTGGCGGTGATGTTCTCCACGATGCCGGAGGAGGTGACGTGCATGGCCTGACGGACGGCGTTTTTAATGGCGTAAGCGTCCGATGAGCCATGAGCCTTGATGACAGGCTTGGAGATACCCAGCAGGGCGGTACCGCCCACCTCGTCCGCGCTCATGAGCTTTTTCAGCCGCTTGACGCCACTACCCACGATCAGGGCGGCCAGCTTAGTCAGCAGATTCTTCTTGAATACCTTTTTGATTTCCCGCATGAGGAACAGGGCGGTGCCCTCCATTCCCTTGAGGAAAATGTTGCCGGAATAGCCGTCGGCCACGATGACGTCCACCGCGCCCTCCACCGCCTCCCGGGCCTCCACGTTGCCCACAAAGTTGATGCGTCCCTCCTGCCCGGCCTGCATCAGCCGCTGATAGGCCTCCTGCTGCAGGGCAGTCCCCTTGCTGGGCTCGGCACCGATGTTGAGCAGGCCTACGCGGGGCTCAGGACGGCCGAGGATATGCTCGGCGTAATAGGCACCCATGAAGGCAAACTGCAGCAGATATTCCACGCTGCATTCGGCATTGGCGCCACAGTCCACCAGAACCGCGCCGCCGTTGCCCGTGGGGATCACGGGGGCGAGGGCCGCCCGTCGGATGCCCCGGATACGCTTGACCAACAGGGTGGCGGCGGACAGGATCGCTCCGGTGGAACCGGCGCTGACAAAGGCGTCCCCCGCCCCGCTCTTGAGCAGGTTGAGGCCCACGGTCAGCGAAGAGTCCTTCTTCTCGCGAAACGCGTTGGCGGGGTTGTCGCAGATCTCCACCACCTCGGAGGCATGGGCGATCTCCACCCCCTGGGGCAGCTGCTCGATGCCGCTGTCCCGCAGCACGGTGAGGATATCCTCCCCCCGACCCACCAGGGTGATGTCCACACCGTATTCCTTATTTGCCTGAATCGCTCCCAGTACAGGGGCTTTGGGGGCGTTATCGCCACCCATGGCGTCCACGATGATACGCATGCAGGGTCACTCCTTTCTCTGCTCCGGCCCGATCTGCGCCAGAGCGTCCAGAGCCCGTTTGGAGAGCTCTGCATTTTTGTTTCGCTTTCCTTTTATCCGGTAGCCCAGCGGAGGAATGAGCCCAAAGTTGATGTTCATGGGCTGGAATTGGGTCACTGTTTCATTGCTGATGTACAGGGCCAGCGCACCCAACGCCGTCTCCTGGGGGAAATCGGCCGCCGGCTGACCCAGCAGCCGCCGGGCCAGCTCCACCGCCGCCACAAATCCGGAGGCGGTGGACTCCACATAGCCCTCCACTCCGGTGATCTGCCCGGCGAACATGATCCGCTCATTTCCACGCACCCGGTAGTAGCGATCCAGCAACCGGGGCGAGTCCAAAAAGGTGTTGCGGTGCATCACCCCGTAGCGCACGTACTGGGCATTTTTCAGGGCGGGGATCATGGAGAACACCCGCTTCTGTTCCGGCCACTTCAGGTGGGTCTGGAAACCAACGATATTGTAAATGGACCCCTGGGCGTTGTCCTTTCGCAGCTGCACCACGGCAAAGGGCTCTTTTCCCGTTTTCGGGTCACGCAGACCAACAGGCTTGAGAGGCCCGTAGCACAGGGTCTGCCGCCCGCGGCGGGCCATGACCTCCACTGGCATACAGCCCTCAAATACGCCCGCGTCCTCAAAGCCATGGACCTCCGCCTCCTGGGCGCTGACAAGCTCGGTCCAGAAGGCGTCGTACTCCTGCTCGGTCATGGGGCAGTTGATGTAATCGGGGGTCCCCCGGTCATAGCGGGAGGCAAACCACGCGCTGTCCATATCCACGCTGTCAAAGGTCACCAGCGGGGCGGCAGCGTCAAAGAAATTGAGGTATTTGCTGTCAGGAAACAGCCGGGCGATGGCATCGGACAGGGCGTCCGAGGTCAACGGCCCGGTGGCGATGATGACCTCTCCCTCCTCCGGGATCGCGGTAACCTCCCCCTCCACCACGGTGATGAGGGGGTGTGCTTTGATCTTTTCCGTGATGGCGGCGGAAAAGGCTGTTCGATCCACCGCCAGCGCGCCGCCCGCCTGCACCCGGGTGGCGTCGGCGCACTCCATGATGAGGGAGCCGGAGCGGCGCAGCTCTTCTTTCAGCAGCCCCACCGCGTTTTCCAGCTGATCGGAACGCAGGGAGTTGGAGCACACCAGCTCCCCAAAGTCCGGGCTGTGGTGGGCAGGGGTCATCTTATGGGGTTTCATCTCATGCAGCTGCACGGGGATGCCCCGCCGGGCCAGCTGCCACGCGGCCTCGCTGCCCGCAAGACCCGCGCCGATGACAATAACAGGTTGCATGGATTTCCTCCTGTCTTGGCTTTGCTGGGGCGGCCTTAGCCTTTGGCCTTCTTCACTGTTTTCCGGGCGGCGGGCTTTTGGGCTGCGGCCTTTTTGGTGCCCGTCTTCTTCTCCGCTCCCTCGGCGGGCTTTTTCCAGCCGCCGCGTTTCTCTTCCGGAGTGAAGTTGGCGCAGTCCTCATGGATGCAGAAGGGCTTCTTGGCACCCCGGCCGGCCTTTTTGAACATGGTGCGGCCGCACACGGAACAGTTGTCCTTCACCGGCACATCAAAGGTGCGGAAGGAGCAGGCTCTGTTGGCCACCTTGCTGTTGTTGTACTCACAGCAGTAGTAGGTAAACTGCTTGCCCGACTCCTTGCCCACACCGGTGCGCTTGACCAGACGGCCGCCGCACAAGTGGCACTTTCCGGGCATCTCCACGATCATGGGCATGGTAAAGTTGCAGGGCTTTTCCTCGTCCCGCCAGCCGGGGCAGGCCAGGAACAGGCCGAACTGGCCGTTCTTGACCAGCAGCTGCTTTCCGCACACGGGGCAGGTCTCCCCGGACAGCCAGTCGCGGATGGGCTCGCGCTCGCTGCGCTCCGCCTGCTCCAGACGGGGAGAGAACTCCTCATAGAACTCATGCATCAGCTGCTTCCAGGGGATCTGGCCCTTTTCCACCGTGTCCAGCTTGTACTCCATTTTGGCGGTGAACTCATAGTCCATAATGTTGCCAAAGTTCCGGTTCATCCAGCGGGTGACCGCTTCCCCCAAGGGGGTGGAGCGCAGATACTTTCCCTCTTTGATGACATACAGACGGCTGAGAATGGTGGAAATGGTGGGCGCGTAGGTAGAGGGACGTCCGATCCCCTTCTCCTCCAGCGCGCGGATGAGGGTGGCCTCGGTGTACCGGGCGGGGGGCTGGGTGAAGTGCTGCGCCTTCCTGATCTCGCTCAGCCGAACCTTCTCCCCCTCTTTCATGTCGGGCAGAGGGGACTGAGCGATCTCCTCCTCCTCGTCCTTACCTTCCTCATAAACGGCAGTAAAGCCGCTGAACTTCACGCTGGAATGGTTGGCCCGGAACAGGTGACCTGCGGCCTCCACGTCGATGGACACGCTGTCGTAAACAGCGCTGGCCATCTGACAGGCCAAAAAACGGCTCCAGATGAGCTTATACAGGCGATACTGCTCCCCCGTCAGGTCCTTGCGCACATCCTCCGGAGTGAGGGTCACATCGGAGGGACGAATGGCCTCGTGGGCGTCCTGGGCGCCGGATTTGGTCTTGAAGGTACGGGTGGTGGCGGGATAGTAGTCTGCACCGTAACGGCTGGTGATAAACTGTTTGGCCTGGGCCAGCGCCTCGTCAGACAGGCGCAGAGAGTCGGTACGCATATAGGTGATCAGACCCACAGTCCCCTCACCGGCGATGTCCACGCCCTCATACAGCTGCTGGGCCACCGACATGGTACGAGCGGGGGTCATGTTCAGCTTGCGGGAGGCCTCCTGCTGCAGGGTAGAGGTGGTAAAGGGAGGCGCAGGCTGGCGGACCTTATCCTGCCGTTTCACCTTGGAGACAACAAAGTCGCTGTCCTGCACGGCGCAGATCACACGCTGCGCTTCTTCCTCCCCGGCCAGTTCCAGCTTGTCCTTGCCATGGTACTGGGCTTTGAACGCACCCATATTGGGGGCAATGCGGCTCAGCTCCGCCTCCAGCGTCCAGTACTCCTGGCTCTGGAAAGCGTTGATCTCGTCCTCCCGTTCCACCACAAGGCGGGTGGCCACGGACTGCACACGGCCTGCAGACAGGCCCCGGCGCACCTTTTTCCACAGCAGCGGAGACAGCTGATAGCCCACCACACGATCCAGCACACGCCGGGCCTGCTGGGCATCCACCAGATCCCGGTCCAAGGCCCGGGGCTGAGCGATGGACTGGGTGACCACGCGCTTTGTGATCTCGTTAAAGGTCACCCGACAGGTCTTTTCATCCGGGATCTTCAGCAGTTCCTTCAAATGCCAGGAAATGGCCTCTCCCTCCCGGTCCGGGTCGGTGGCCAGATACACTTTCTCGCTGGCTTTGGCGGCCTTTTTCAGGTCACGAATGGTGTCTTCCTTCCCCTTGATGGGCTGGTACTCCGGCTGAAAATCACGCTCGATATCCACGCCAAGCGTGCTCTTGGGCAGGTCACGCACGTGACCCATGGATGCTTTGACCTCATAGTCCGGTCCCAGATACTTCCCGATGGTCTTCGCCTTGGAAGGGGACTCCACGATCACAAGATTGGTTGCCATTCTATCCTCCAATTATCCGCCAAAAACGGCGGACCGTTTATTCATCTTCCGTCAGCTCCACACAGGAGACAAGGCGCTTGCCCGGCCCTTCTTCCACACAACCGGTGATCTGCAGCATGGTCAGCGCGGACAGGACCCGGCGCGCCGGGATCTGGGTACTCTCCACCAGCTCGTCGGGCTGGGCGCTTTTCCCTGCCAGTGCGTGCAGAATGGCCAGCTCATCGTCTGTAAGCCCCTTGGTGCTGCGCTTGTTCAAACTATATTCTCTGTCTTTCGTCTTGTCAACGGCTGTTTTTTGTCGAAGGGACACATCCGGCTCCGGCCGGGTATGCTCCAGCCGCTGGGCTGCCTCCTCCCCGGACAGGGGCGGCACACGCACCAGCCGCGCCGGATAGCGGTCCCGGTATTCAACCAGAATATCCTCCGCCGACAGCACAGGCTTTGCCCCCTGCTGGATCAGGCGGATGCAGCCACGGCTGTTATAAGCGTCCACATTCCCCGGTACGGCAAACACATCCCGGTTCTGCTCCAGCGCATGGTTGGCTGTAATCATGGCACCGCTTCCAAACTCCTTGGCCTCCACCACGACCACACCCAGAGACAAACCACTGAGAATGCGGTTTCGCACCGGGAAGTGAGGCCCGTCATTGGTGGTTCCGGGCGGGTATTCGCTGATGAGCAGCCCGTTGGCGCACACATCCTCATACAGGGGCGCGTTCCACTTGGGATAGGGCACATCAATGCCTCCGCCCAGCACGCACACTGCCCGTCCGCCGCCCCGCAGAGCGCCGCGCACCGCGCAGGAGTCGATGCCCGCCGCGGTGCCGGACACCACCACCGCGCCGCCCCGGGCCAGCTCCAGACCCAGGCGGCCGGCCACCTGTTTGCCGTACTCACTGGCCTCCCGGCTGCCCACAACGCCTACGGTCACTTCTTCATCCAGTTGGGTCAGGCGGCCCTTCAGATACAGGATCTGGGGTGCGTCCTCCAGCTGACGCAGACGCTCGGGATAGTCCGCGTCCTGTATGGTCATAATGCGAATGCCCAGCCGCTCACAATCGGCGAGAATGCGCTCGGCCTTGTCCATGGACCGGTTGCGCAGTCCCGCCGCCGCGGCCGGGGACAACAGCTCCAGCTCACCGGGGTCGGCGAAGTAGGCACGCTCCGGCGTACCAAACTGCTCCAGCACCTTCTGCACGCCCAGTATGCCCACGCCTCTGCGTGTGGCAAGCCACAGCCAATATTTCAGTGCGGACATACCGCGCCCTCCTTTGCAAATCGTTTCTCAGCGGGCCATCTCCCACAGCACCACTGTGGCGGCGGAGGCGGCGTTGAGGGACTCGCAGCGATCCCGCATGGGGATCTTCAGCGTTTTAACACTTGCATCCAGCAGCGTGTCAGACACGCCTCTGCCTTCACTCCCGATGACCACCGCGCAGCGGCTTAAATCGGCCTTGCGCAGGTCAACGGTATCTTCCAGTAACGCCGTGGCATACATAGGCAGGCCGGACCGCTCCAACAGGGCGGGCAGGGTCTGCCGCTCCACTTCATACACCGGCAGGCGGAAGCAGGCGCCCATGGTAGCACGCACCACCTTGGGGCTCCACGCATCTGCACAGCCGGGCAGCAGCACCAGCCCGTCCGCTCCAAAGGCGTCGGCTGTGCGCCAGATGGTGCCCACGTTGCCCGGATCCTGCACGCCGTCCAGTACCAACCGCCGCCCGCCCGGCAGCTGCTCGGCCCGGTCGGGGGTCCGGCAGGCAAAAATCATTTTTTGGGGTGTTTCGGTATCGGCGGCATAGGAGAGCAGTTCCGGCGTGACCAGCGTGGCGCGCTGACAAAGCCCCTCGTATTGCTGCAGAATGGATTGTTCGCAACTCATCAGCGCGGAGACCATCCAGCCGTGCTTCATGGCCTCGTCCCACATTTTGGGCCCCTCGCACAAAAACTCACCGCGTTCCCGGCGAAAC
>JAZNMM010000071.1:0-6140 GCA_045579605.1 Lawsonibacter sp. | reverse complement strand
CCCGCGGCGGCGCTGTTGCTGACCCAAAAGGACCGCAAGTACCGGGGACTGCAGGTGCTTACCGCGCTGCTGGCCCTGTTCGCACTCATGCCTGTGTGCGGGTGGCTGTTCAACGTGGGCGCATACGAGACTACCCGGTGGTATGTGTTTTCCAACTTCTTTCTCGCATTTGTGCTGCTGACCATGCTGGACCGACTGGCCGCACCCAGCCGCTGCACGGTGCTGGTGTGCCTTGGGGTGGTGCTGGCCTACGGTTGGGCGGCGATGGATGCGGGGTGGCACGGATGGACTGTGCCCTTTGCCCTGCTGATGGTGACAGTGTTGGTGCTGCCTCTGTTGGGGCTGACAGGCCGACGCACAGCGGCTATGGGGCTGACGATGCTGACGCTGGTCAACGTGACCGTCAACGCCCGGCAGGCCTTTTCCGGCTATACAGATATGTTCGCCCCGGCGGGACTGGTGGAGGCGGAGACCGCCGCCATGCCCGCCAACGCAGTCCCCGCGGGGGAGGTCTGGCAGCGGGTGGACCAGGACTATGACGGCAACCCCAACGCGTCCATGCTGCTGGACCGGGCGGGGGTTTCCTCCTATTTCAGCACATCCAACGGGCATACCGCCCGGTTTCTTACCGAAATGGAGCTGCCTCTGCACAACAAGGTGCTTTTTCCCCACCTGGACGGCCGGGCGGGGCTGCATGCGGTGCTTGCCACCCGGTGGTTTGCCGGGCGGGGAGGGCGTACCTCGCCCTACGGCTACACCCCGATTTCGGGCGGCGTGTGGGAGGACAAGGGGGTCTTGCCCCTTGGCTTTGCGTATGATACCATTATCTCTGGAGAAGAATGGACGGCAATGTCTGCGCTGGAGCAGCAGGAACGACTGCTGCAGGGGGCGTATGTTCCCGGCCTTGACCCGGCGGGGCAGCTGCCCCGAAGTGCCCTTGTCCCCGTGAACATCACCGGCGTGGAGGAGCAGGGGGCCAGCTGGTATCAGAATGAGCTCAACGCATGGGAGCAAAGCGGAACGCTCACCCTGCACATTGATGCGCCGGCCAACAGCGAGGTCTACCTGCGGTTGGACGGGCCGGAGGTGACGTGGGGGGACAGCAGCGCCTTTTCCTTTACGGTAACGGCGGGGGAGGATGTCCGCCGCTATGTGCTCACCAGTGACACCTTCCTCTGGCACAGCGAGCAGGAGGGGGTTCTGCTCCACCTGGGCTATCATGCGGTGCCTCTGGGGCAGGTGAAGCTGACCTTTGACCGGTCCGGCGGCCTGACTGCCCGGGGGCTGGAGGTATGGGGCCTGCCCATGGAGGGGTACGCAGCCCAGCGGGATGACCTGCGCCGGGAGAGTCTGACGAACGTGACGGTGGGTACCGATCACATCACCGGTGTCATCACCACCGCGGGGGCGCGGGTGCTGGCCTTTGCCATCCCCTATAGCCCGGGCTGGCGGGTCTGGGTGGACGGAGAACGGCAGTCCACCCTCAAGGTCAACGACCTGTTGCTGGGCGTGCAGCTGGACGCGGGGGAACACAGCGTGGAACTTCGGTATCATTCTCCCGGCTTCGGCATGGGACTTTTCCTGTGTGGAGCAGGGCTTGTGTGCCTTGCGCTGCTGCGCCGGCCCACCAAAGACAGAAAGGCGGAATAGACTATGGATCAGATCGCGGTGCTTATCCCGTGCTATAACGAGAGCCCGACCATTGAAAAGGTGGTGCGTGACTTCCGCGCGGCGCTGCCCGACGCGGCCATCTATGTTTACGATAACAACTCCACCGATGAAAGCGCCCGGCTGGCAGCCGAGGCAGGAGCGATCGTGCGGCATGAATATAAACAGGGTAAGGGCAACGTGATCCGCCGTATGTTCCGGGAGGTGGACGCACGGTGCTATCTGATGGTGGACGGGGACGACACCTATCCGGCAGAGCATGCGCCGGAGATGGTCCGGTTGGTGCTGGAGCGGCAGGCGGACATGGTGGTGGGTGACCGGCTGTCCTCCACCTACTTTACCCAGAACAAGCGTCCGTTCCACAACAGTGGAAACGCGCTGGTGCGCTTTTGTGTCAACCGCCTGTTTGCAAGCAATATCCGGGACATCATGACGGGCTACCGGGCCTTCAGCTACCAGTTTGTCAAGACCTATCCCGTGCTGGCAAAGGGCTTTGAGATCGAAACGGAAATGACCATCCACGCGGTGGACAAGAATATGCAGGTAGAAAATGTGGTGGTGGACTACCGGGACCGGCCCCAGGGCAGCAGCTCCAAGCTGAACACCTTCTCTGATGGGCTGCGGGTGCTGCGCACCATAAGCACGCTGTTCCGGGATTACCGCCCCATGCAGTTCTTCTCTCTGGCGGCGCTGATTCTGCTGGCGATCAGCCTTGGATTTTTCATTCCGGTGCTGGTGGAGTATACCCAGACGGCGCTGGTGCCCCGCATCCCCACGCTGATCGTGTGCGGGTTTACGGCGCTGGCCGGTGTGCTGGCTTTTTTTGCCGGACTGGAGTTGGAGTCCGCCCGGAAGAAAAACCGGCAGGATTTTGAGCTGGCCCTGCACCGGGCCAGCGACCGGCTGAAGGACTTGCTGGAGAGGGAGAAACGATGAAAAAGCTGCTGGAACAGATCATGCGCTTTGGCATTGTGGGTGTGATCGCCTTTGTCATCGACTACGCGGTGTTGCTGCTGCTCACCGAGGTGGCGGGGGTCCACTATCTCGTTTCCTCTGCCATTGCCTTTTTGGTGTCGGTCATTTTCAATTATATTCTGAGCGTTGCCTTTGTCTTTGAAACGGACAAGAGCCGGAGCAAGGGGACGGAGTTTGGCCTGTTTGCCCTTATGAGCGCCGGCGGACTGGGCATCAACCAGCTGATGATGTGGCTGCTCAGCGATGTGATGTTTATTCCTTACCAGCTTTCCAAATTTCTGGCCACCGCCGTGGTCATGGTATATAATTTTATCACCCGCAAGCTCTTTTTGGAGCGGAAGGAGGGCTGACCGTGGCAAAAAAGACCGGGCGGAACACCAAGGGACGCATTGTTTCCGCTGCGTGGCAGCTGTTTTATCAGCAGGGCTACGACAACACCACCGTGGAGGAGATCATCGCCGCGTCGGGCACCTCCAAGGGCTCGTTTTATCACTATTTTGAGGGCAAGGACGCTCTGCTGTCCTCCCTGTCCTACCTCTTTGACGAGAAGTATGAGGAACTGATGGACCGTATCCCGGAGGATATGGACCGCTTTGACGTGCTGATGCTGCTCAACCGGGAGTTGTTCGCCATGATCGAAAACTCCATCGCCATTGACCTGCTGGCCCGACTGTATTCCTCTCAGCTGGTCACCCGGGGAGAAAAGCATCTGCTGGACCACAACCGCATCTATTACAAGCTGCTGCGGCGCATCGTCTCCGAGGGTCAGCAGCGGGGGGAACTGCGGGCCGATGTGACCGTCAGCGAGGTGGTGCGGGTGTACGCCATGTGTGAGCGGGCGCTCATCTATGACTGGTGTCTGTCCGAGGGCAGCTATTCCCTTATGCAGTACGGCCGCACCATGCTGCCCCGATTTTTGGACAGCTTCCGTGTGAAATCGTAAAGTTTGTACAGTTTGTACAAATGGAATTTCTAACAATCGTACAGTCATTAAATACTTGGATTACAAGGAAAATATAAGAAAAATACAGAACATGGTACAGAATTTATTCTGTACCTTGTTCTGTATTTCGTTCTTCTGAAAAATGTGTTATAATGCCAAGGTCAAGTAAGGGTGGGGGCAACCCACCGAGAAAAAAGGAGCTTTGCTGTTATGTTTAATGTGGAAAGCGTCGTGTTTTTGGTCTATCTGCTCTTTATGCTGGCCATCGGTGTGTTCTTCTTCCTGAAGGACCGCAACGGCGGCGAGAAGAGCTATTTCCTTGGCGGCCGCCAGATGGGCCCCTGGGTCTCTGCCCTGTCCGCGGGCGCGTCGGACATGAGTGCGTGGGTGCTCATGGGTCTGCCCGCCTCCATCTACGCTGCCGGTATTGGTCAGGCGTGGATCGCCATCGGTCTGGCCATTGGTTACGCCATCAGCTGGACTGTGCAGGCACCCCGCCTGCGTAAGTTCTCCATCGTGGCGGACGACTCCATCACCATCCCTCAGTATCTCACCAACCGATTCCTGTCCAAGTCCAAGGCTCTGCAGATCCTGTGTGCGGTCATCTTCCTGGTGGCTTACACCGTCTATGCGGCTTCTTCCATCAAGGCCTGCGGCACCCTGTTCAACAGCGTGATGGGCATTGACACCACCATCGCCATGTATCTGGCCGCTGTGGTCATCATCAGCTACACCTTCCTGGGCGGCTTCTCCGCCGTGTGTTGGACGGATTTCTTCCAGGGGCTGCTCATGCTGGGTGCGTTGCTCATTGCCCCCATCTTTGCTCTGGGTATGGTCAATGCCGGTCAGGGTGCGGCCAATGTGGTGCTGCCCGAGAACTACTGGAATCTGTTCACCAACTGGAAGGACATCGTGTCCGGACTGGGCTGGGGCCTTGGGTACTTTGGTATGCCCCACATCATCATTCGCTTCATGTCTCTGGAGTCCCAGAAGGCGCTGAAGAAGTCTGCCAAGATCGGTATTACCTGGACCACCCTGATCGTGATCTTCTCCGTTGTTGCCGGCTGCGCCGGTCACCTGCTGCTGGGCGACATTGCCGACAGCTCTACCGTCTTCATCCAAATGGTGCGCAAGCTCTTCCCCGCGCTGATCTCCGGTGTGCTGCTGTCTGCCATCCTGGCCGCCGCCATGTCTACGGCCGACTCCCAGCTGCTGGCGGCATCCTCTGCCTTTGCCAGTGACGTGTATAAGCCCGTGATCCGCAAAGGAAAGTCCAGTGAGAAGGAAATGCAGTGGGCGGCCCGTATTGTGGTGTTGATCATTGCTGTGATTGCGGTGCTCATCGCGGCTAACCCCAACAGCGGTACGATTATGGGTCTGGTGGAAAACGCCTGGGGCGTGTTTGGCGCTGCCTTCGGTCCCACCATCCTGTTGTCCCTGTTCTGGAAGCGCTTTAACTTTGCCGGTGCGGTGGCCGGTATCCTGGTGGGTGCTGTTGTGGACATCGGTTGGTTCGCCTTCCTGTCCTCCACCGGCATTTATGAGATCATCCCCGGCTTTATCCTGGGCGGTGTGGCCGCTGTTGTGGTCACGCTGGCCACCAAGGCGCCCGGCAAGGATGTGGAAGAACTGTTTGACAAGGCGGTTGCCTACGAGGACTGACCTCTCCATCAAATACACAAGCGTAGGGGCGGGAGCTGGGCGACCCAAAACAAACAGGCGGCCTTTCGGCCGCCTGTTTGCGTCGCGTTTTAATTACTTCAGGTTGAAGAAAGCAGCCATGCCGGGGTACTGAGCGATGTCGCCCAGCTCCTCTTCGATGCGCAGCAGCTGGTTGTACTTGGCCACGCGGTCGGAACGGCTGGGAGCACCGGTCTTGATCTGGCCGGCGTTCAGGGCCACAGCGATGTCGGCGATGGTAGCGTCCTCGGTCTCGCCGGAGCGGTGGGACACGATGGCGGTGTAGCCGGCGCGGTTGGCCATCTGGATGGCGTCGAAAGTCTCGGTCAGGGTGCCGATCTGGTTGACCTTGATCAGAATGGCGTTGCCCACCTTCTTCTCAATGCCGGTGGCCAGACGGGACACGTTGGTCACGAACAGGTCGTCGCCCACCAGCTGCACGCGGTCGCCGATGGCCTTGGTCAGCATAGCCCAGCCTTCCCAGTCGGTCTCGGCCATGCCGTCCTCCAGGGAGATGATGGGATAAGTGTCGGCAAACTTCTTCCACATATTGACCAGCTGCTGCTGAGTCATCTTCTTGCCGGACTTGGGCTGGATATAGCACTTCTCTTCCTCGTTCCACCACTCGGAAGAGGCAGCGTCGATGGCGATTTTGAAGTCCTCGCCGGGCTTGTAGCCAGCCTTCTCGATAGCAGCAACGATAACCTTCAGAGCGTCCTCGTCCTTCTTCAGGTTGGGAGCGTAGCCGCCCTCGTCACCAACACCAGCGGCGGGGGTGCCGTTCTCCTTCAGAACGACCTTCAGGGTGTGGAAGACCTCGGCGCAGCGGCGCAGAGCCTCACGGAAGGAGGGAGCGGAGACAGGCATGATCATG
>JAZNMM010000070.1:0-5020 GCA_045579605.1 Lawsonibacter sp. | reverse complement strand
AAGAAGGGGGGGAAAAAGCCCGGCAGGTCAGTTACCCCTCCCCGTCCGTTGGTGTTTTGACTTACACCTTGCCGATATCGGTGCGGAAATGCATATCCGTCCAGGTGATGGGCTTTGCGGCCTCATAGGCCCTGGCAATGGCATCGCTCAGGCTGCTGCCTGTGGCGGTGACACCCAGCACGCGGCCGCCGGCGTTGACGATCTCGCCCTGGTCATTGACCTTGGTGCCGGCGTGGAAGACGGTGGCCTTTTCACCCGCCTCCTCCAGACCGGAGATGGGGTAGCCGCTCTGGTAGGACACGGGGTAGCCGCCGGAGGCCAGCACGATGCAGCAGGCCGCGCCCTCTTTCCACTTGACGTCCACCTTGTCCAGCGTGCCGTTGACGCAGGCATCAAAGATATCCATGAGATCGGTGTCCAGCATGGACAGGATGGGCTGAGTCTCCGGGTCGCCGAAGCGGGCGTTGTACTCCACCACACGGGGACCCTTCTCGGTAAGCATCAGGCCGAAGTAGATCACGCCCTTGAAGGGACGGCCTTCTGCCTTGAGGGCGTTCACCGTGGGCAGGAAGATGTTTTGCTGGCAGAACTCGGCAACCTCGGGGGTATAGTTGGGGGAGGGGCAGAAGGCACCCATACCGCCGGTGTTGGGGCCCTGGTTGCCGTCGTAGGCCCGCTTGTGGTCCTGACTGGACAGCATGGGAACCAGATGCTCTCCGTCGCAGAAGGCCAACACGGTGACCTCAGGACCCACCATGCACTCCTCAATGACCACGGTGGAGCCGGAGGCGCCGAATTTCTTGTCCTCCATCATCTCCCGTACGGCCTGTTCAGCCTCGGCCACGGTGGCGGCGACCACCACGCCCTTGCCCAGAGCCAGACCGTCCGCCTTGACCACGATGGGAGCACCCTGTTCCCGGATGTAGGACAGCGCGGCCTCGGGGTCGGTAAAGGTCTCATATCTGGCGGTAGGAATGTTGTATTTCTTCATCAATTCCTTGGAGAACGCCTTGCTGGCCTCGATAATGGCGGCGTTGGCCCGGGGGCCGAAGGCGGGAATCCCCGCGGCTTCCAGCGCATCCACCATGCCAAGGGCAAGGGGATCATCGGGGGCCACCATGACAAAGTCCATGGTGTTCTCCTTGGCCCATTTGACCATAGCGTCCACATCGGTGGCCTTAATGGGCACGCAGGTGGCAACCTGAGCAATACCAGCGTTTCCGGGGGCGCAGAATAGCTCGGTCACCCGGGGAGACTGAGCCAGTTTCCAGCAGATGGCGTGCTCACGGCCGCCACCGCCGACGACTAATACTTTCATTTTATAATCTCCTTACCTTTTTCCCCGTTCACCAAACCAAAGCCCAACGAAGTGGGTTTGGTTTGGAAGGGAGGAGCAACGAAGTGAATGAGCGTTCGGAAGTACCCGGACGCGAACGATACGAAGTTTGCGACGACTTAGTGGTGGAACAGACGGATACCGGTGAACGCCATGACCATGCCGTACTTGTCGGCGGTGGCGATGACCTGATCGTCACGGATGGAACCGCCGGGCTGGGCAATGTACTGCACGCCGGACTTGCGGGCGCGCTCCACGTTGTCGCCAAAGGGGAAGAAGGCGTCAGAACCCACGGTCACGCCGCTCATCTTAGCGATCCACTCTTTCTTCTCAGCCTCGGTGAGCACCTCGGGCTTGACCTTGAAGGTGTTCTGCCACACACCCTCGGCCAGCACGTCGTCGTGCTCGTCGGAGATGTAGATGTCGATGGCGTTGTCCCGGTCGGGGCGGCGGATGTTGTCCACAAACTGCAGACCCAGCACCTTGGGATGCTGGCGAAGCCACCAGATGTCCGCCTTGTTGCCCGCCAGACGGGTGCAGTGGGTGCGGCTCTGCTGGCCGGCGCCCACGCCGATGGTCATGCCGTCCTTGACATAGCACACGGAGTTGGACTGGGTGTACTTCAGGGTGATGAGGGACAGAAGCATGTCGTTCTTGGCGTCCTGAGACAGTTCCTTGTTAGCGGTAACGATGTTCTCCAACATCTTCTCGTCAATGGTCAGGTCGTTGTAGCCCTGCTCAAACCAGATGCCGTAGATATTGCGGCGCTCGGCGGGGTCGGGCTCGTAATCGGGGTCGATCTGCACCACGTTGTAGCCGCCCTTGCGCTTGGTCTTCAGGATCTCCAGCGCCTCGTCAGTGTAGCCGGGGGCAATCACGCCGTCGGACACCTCGGCGGCCAGATACCGGGCGGTGTCCGCGTCGCACACGTCGGACAGAGCGGCCCAGTCGCCAAAGGAGCACAGGCGGTCGGCACCGCGGGCGCGGATGTAGGCGCAGGCGATGGGGGACAGGTCACCCTCGGGGGCAAAGAAGATCTTGCGCTCCACGTCGGTCAGGGGCTTGCCCAGGGCGGCACCGGCGGGGGACACGTGCTTGAAGGAGGCGGCGGCGGGCAGGCCGGTGGACTTTTTCAGCGCCTTGACCAACTGCCAGGAGTTGAGCGCATCCATAAAGTTGATGTAGCCGGGCTTGCCGTTGAGCACGGTGATGGGCAGCTCGCCCTCGGACATATACAGACGGGCCGGCTTCTGGTTGGGGTTGCAGCCATATTTCAGTTCCAGTTCGGTCATGTCAGTCTCCTCCTTAGTTGTGCTTGTTGATGATCACGCTGTCGCGCTTGCCATCGGCAAGATCGATATACTCCACATACAGAGAAACCTTGTTGTCCTCGTTCAGGTTAGCCCACAGCTCTGCAGCCAAAGTCTTGGCGTCCGGAGCGGTGACGGCCACCTTGCGGGGCTCACCCTCAAAGGAGGGCAGGGGGTCCAGGTTCTCCTGATAGGTGTGGATGAAGTGACCGGTGCCGGCCACGGGTGCGTCGTACTCATAGAAGAAGCGGTGGTTGCAGTCGGGGTTGGCATCGGCGGACTTGAGGATGGACAGGCAGTAGGAGCCGTCCTTATTCACCACGCCGGAGATGCCGGGGGTGTAGTTGGGGGGGTCGGGCTCGTAGCAGCGGGTGCGCAGAGCCTCGATGTAGCTCTTGCCCTCCAGCAGAAAGTCCCGGATGGTGTCCGTCTGGTCGCCGTTGGTGACCACGGTGAAGTCACCAACCACGCGCACGGGATGGTAAATGATGAGGGAGGGGTCCACCATCTTGCTCTCATCAAAGGCGCGGGTACGGATGCCGTCGGGGGTGGTCTCAAAGATGCGGTTGCGGCTGTTCTCGCTGCGGCCCATGATGAAATAGGCGATGACCGCCTTGGCGTTGTCGGCGGAGCGGCCCAGCATGATGCCGCGGCCGGGATAGGCGTGATTGGCAAGGATGCTGTTAAAGTCCAGAAGCTGCATGATAAATTCTCCTTTCATTTTATCGAGGTAAGAAAAGGCGCACCGATACTCACAGGTACGGTGCGCCCAGACGGTCGGCAGTTCTCAGTGCGGTACTCCCTGTGGTCCATTCCACTTCCGTCAGTTATACCGCATGATTTGATTTACAAGGGCGCAGGGATCAGTCCACGATACGGACCACTCGACCTTCCACGTGCAGGCGGTCCTGACAGAACAGGGACACGGCCTGGGGCAGCAGCTTCCACTCCGCCTGCTCCATGATGCGCCGCTGAAGCACCTCGGGGGTGTCGTCGGGGAGCACCTGGACTGCCTTCTGGCTGATGATGGGACCACCGTCGCACTCGGCGCTGACAAAGTGCACCGTGGCACCGGACAGCTTCACGCCGTATTCCAGCGCTTTCTCGTGCACGTGCAGGCCGTAGCAGCCCGGGCCGGCAAAGGAGGGGATGAGGGCGGGGTGGACATTGATAATGGCGTTGGGGAAGGCGTCTACCATCTCCTCGGTGAGGATGACCATAAAACCGGCCAGCACCACAAGGTCGATGTTCAACTCTTTGAGCTTGTCCACCAGTGCCAGCGTCATTTCCTGATTGGAGGCAAACTCCTTCCGGGCCACCACATAGCCGGGGATGCCGGCTTTGGCAGCCCGCTCCAGCGCGTAGGCACCGGAGGCAGAGGAGATGACGGCGGCGATCTGGCCGCCCACGATCTCGCCCCGGAGCTGGGCATCGATCAGCGCCTGCAGGTTGGTGCCGCCGCCGGAGACCAAAACTGCGATCCGTTTCATTCCAGGATCACCTTTTCCTCGCCACGGACGATGGTGCCCATGAGGTAAGCATCAATGCCCTGCTCCTTCAGAACAGACAGGGCGGTGTCCGCCTGGGCGGCGGGGACCACGATGCTCATGCCAACGCCCATGTTATAGGTGTTGAACATATCACGATCGGGGATGTTGCCCCACTTGGCGATCATATCGAAGATGGGCAGGACCTTGACGGCACTCTTGTCGATCTTGGCGCACAGGCCGTCGGGGATGGAGCGGGGGATATTCTCGTAGAAGCCGCCACCGGTGATGTGGCTGATGCCCTTAACATCCACCTGTTCCAGCAGGGCCAGAACGGGCTTGACGTAGATCTTGGTGGGGACCAGCAGGGCCTCGGCGATGGTCTTGCCGCCCAGCTCCTCACGGGCAACGTACAGCTCGGGGTTGTTGTTGTCGATGTCAAACACCTTGCGGCACAGGGAGAAGCCGTTGGAGTGGATACCGGTGGAGGGCAGGGCGATGACCACGTCGCCCTCGGCCATGCGGGTGTTGTCGATGATTTTCTTCTTGTCCACGATACCCACGGCAAAGCCGGCCAGATCGTAATCCTCCAGAGGCATCAGACCGGGATGCTCCGCGGTCTCACCGCCGATGAGGGCGGCGCCGGACTGGACACAGCCCTCGGCTACACCGCCGACGATCTCGGCGATCTTTTCGGGGACGTTCTTGCCGCAGGCGATGTAGTCCAGGAAGAACAGGGGTTTTGCGCCCACGCAGATGATGTCGTTGACGCACTTGGCCCCGGCATCGATGCCGATGGTGTCATGCTTGTCCATGAGGATTGCCAGCTTGACCTTGGTGCCGCAGCCGAAGTCGGATCGTAGCCATGTCGTTCTGTGAGCCAAGGA
>JAZNMM010000069.1:0-7946 GCA_045579605.1 Lawsonibacter sp. | reverse complement strand
TTCAAACCAACCCCGCCCGGCGGTGGGAACGACAGACAAGCACCCCCTGAGAAAGGAGATGCCATGAAGAAAATACGCAACCGTATTCTCACCGTTCTGGTGATCGTCCTTGTAATCGGCCTGCTGGTCTGGCGGCTGTGGCCGCGGACGCTGGAATCGGTCTGCGGACTGGATTTTGACCAAGCAGTCTCTGTCAGCGCCTATACGGAAACCTCCGAGTTTGTATCTGCAAACGGAACAGACGTTTTTACCCGCCACCATCTTGATGGCAAGCAGGTGTCCCCATCGGGAATCGAACAGTCTAACTATCTGCTGACCGGCTTTGAGGCCATCAAATGCCGCCCCTCCTTTTCCAACCTCCTGCGGCCATGGCTGCTTGACAGCTTTACTTGGGTCGGTCCGGTGGACTTTCTGTACGGCTTTGTGTCCTGCGGGGACTCGAGAACTCATTTCACCCTCACGGACCGGGGCGAGCTTATGATCAACAACCGCCTGTACTTCATCACGAACGAGCGTTTTTTTGACGTCCTGTGGAACCACATCACCACTTACGGCACCAAAGAAGTAAACTGATCGTAATACATCCTCCCAACAATACTGATTGGAGTTGATTTTTTATGGATAATATTCAAAATTTCAAGCGCACCAACTACTGCGGCGAGTTCCGCATGGCCCACGTGGGCCAGACGGCCAGCGTGTGCGGCTGGGTACAGCGTCAGCGCGACCTGGGCGGCCTGATTTTCGTTGACCTGCGTGACCGCACGGGTCTGGTGCAGCTGTCCTTTGACGACAGCACCGACAAGGCCATCTTTGACAAGGCGTCCACGCTGCGGGGCGAGTACGTCATCGCCGCCACCGGCACGGTCCGGGAGCGGGAGGCCAAGACCAACAAGATCCCCACCGGCGACGTGGAGATCTACGTCACCGAGCTGCGCCTGCTGGCCAAGGCAGAAACTCCTCCCTTTGAGATCGTGGAGAATTCCAACGCCAACGACGTGCTGCGGCTGACCTACCGCTATCTTGACCTGCGCCGCCCCGACATGCAGCACGCCATCGCCACCCGGCACAAGATCACCAAGATCGCCCGGGACTACTTTGACGAGCAGGGCTTTTTGGAGATCGAGACCCCCATCCTCACCAAGTCCACCCCCGAGGGTGCCCGGGACTATCTGGTGCCCTCCCGCGTCCACCCCTCCAAGTTCTACGCTCTGCCCCAGTCTCCCCAGCAGTATAAGCAGCTGCTGATGCTCTCCGGCTTTGACCGTTACTTCCAGATCGCCCGCTGCTTCCGTGACGAGGACCTGCGTGCCGACCGTCAGCCCGAGTTCACCCAGATCGACCTGGAAATGTCCTTCATCAACGAAGACGATATCATGGGCATTCAGGAAGGCTTCATGAAGCGCGTCTTCAAGGAAGTGCTGGATGTAGACATCCAGACTCCCTTCCTGCGCATGCCCTACCGGGAGGCCATGGACCGCTTCGGCTCGGACAAGCCCGACCTGCGCTTCGGTTTTGAGCTCAAGGACATTTCCGACATCGTGAAGGACTGCGGCTTTGGCGTGTTCTCTGGCCCGGTGGCCGAGGGCGGCAGCGTGCGCCTCATTAACATCAAGGGGGGCGCTGCTGCCTTCCCCCGCAAGAAGATCGACAAGCTGGTGGACTTCGTCAAGACCTACCGGGCCAAGGGTCTGGCCTGGGCCCGCCTCATTGACGGCGGCGTGACCAGCTCCTACGCCAAGTTCCTCACCGACGAGGAGAACGCCGCCATCTTGGAGCGTGCCGGCGCCAAGGACGGCGACCTGGTGCTCATCGTGGGCGACGTGAAGAACGAGGTGGTCTTCGCCTCCCTGGGTGCTCTGCGCTGTGAGATCGCCAAGCAGATGGACCTCATCGACCCCATGGACTTCAAGTTCCTGTGGGTGACCGAGTTCCCCATGTTCGAGTACTCGGAGGAGGAGGGCCGCTATCAGGCCATGCACCACCCCTTCACCGCCCCCATGGTGGCCGACGAGGACAAGATTCTGACCGACAAGGCCAACTGCCGCGCCCGTGCCTACGACATCGTGCTCAACGGCACCGAGCTGGGCGGCGGCTCCATCCGCATCAACACCCCCGAGATGCAGGAGAAGGCCTTCCAGGCCCTGGGCATCTCCGATGAGGATATTCAGGAGCGCTTTGGCCATCTGGTCAACGCTTTCAAGTACGGCGCGCCCCCCCACGGCGGTCTGGCCTACGGTCTGGACCGGCTGTGCATGCTCATGGCGGGCGCTACCTCCATCCGTGACGTGATCGCCTTCCCCAAGGTGCAGAACGCCTCCGACCTGATGATGGCCTGCCCCGATGTGGTGGACGCCAAACAGTTGGACGATCTGTGCATCGCCTGCACGAAAGTAGAGCAGGACGCCTGACCCTTGTAGTAAAGTTTATCGGCGTCCACGGGGCCCCATCTTGGATGGGGCGGCGCTGTGCGCCGTAAATTCGGAGCACAGCGGAGAATTGCGCAGGCGGAATTGACTTCCGCCGAGCATTTTAATCCTCCAGAAGGGTTCCCGCAAAATGCTTGCATTTTGTGGGACGCCAAACAGTTGGACGATCTGTGCATCGCCTGCACTAAGGTGGAGCAGACCTCCGAAGCGGAATAAGCCCAAATTTCACCCGAACACGGCGCACCGGTTGGTGCGCCGTGTTTTTTTGCGGAACAGGGGAGAGGAGATACTTTGGCGCTTTATTCCGTCAAAGTGCCGAAAAAGCACCGCTGCCTCTCCGTCACTTTTTCCTACTTTATAATTGACAAAGCAGGGTTACATAAGGTACAATCATTGAAAATCCCTTTTGATGGGACACATGAAACAAAGGCAATGACCGGGTCAGTAGACCGGCTGGAACGCGCAGAGAGGGAGCGGTTGGTGTAAGCTCCCGGGGAAAGCCGCCATCGAACCTCGCCCGCGAGCCGCCTTGTCCAACGGGACATTCTCCCCAGTAGGCTTGGCCGGGTTCCCGCCGTTACCGGGCAACGAGTGCGCGGCCTGTCCGCGAATTTAGGTGGTACCACGGAGTGTTTGGCTTCGTCCTATGAAAATAGGACGAAGCCGTTTTGTTTTCTTTCATTTATTTTTACCTGACGGAGGTGTTCCCCCATGACCGGAGCACAGGCCCTTGTGGAAAGCCTGAAACTGCAAAATGTTGACCATATTTTCGGCTATGCCGGCGCGACCATTTGCCCCATCATGGACGTGCTTTCCGCCACCCCGGAAATCGGCTACACGCTGGTGCGTACCGAGCAGAACGCCGGCCACATGGCCTCGGGCTATGCCCGGGTCAGCGGCAGGGTAGGGGTGTGCATGGTCACCTCCGGCCCGGGTGCCACCAACCTCATCACCGGCATTGCCACCGCCTACATGGACTCCATCCCCATGGTGGCCATCACCGGGCAGGTGCCCAGCCACCTGCTGGGCCGGGACATCTTCCAGGAGGTAGACATTACCGGCGCGGTTGCCCCTTTCATCAAGCACAGTTATCTGGTCAAGGACGCCAACGACCTGCCCCGGGTGGTGGCGGAGGCCTTCCACATTGCCTCCACCGGCCGCCCCGGTCCCGTCCTCATCGATATTCCCATCGACATTCAAAACCAGACTCTGAAAAAATTTGCCCCTCCCGCAGAAGTCGCCATCCGGGGCTACAAGCCCAGTGTGCGGGGCAACGACCTGCAGATCAAGCGGGTGGTGGACACCATTGCCAAGTCCCGTCAGCCTCTGATCCTGGCCGGCGGCGGCGTGTGGCTGGCGGACGCAAAGGACGAGCTGGTGGCGCTGGCCGAGCGCTGTCACATCCCCGTGGTCAAGACCATGATGGGCATCTCCGTCCTTCCCACCGACCACCCCCTCAACCTTGGCATGGTGGGCGCCCACGGCAACCACTGCGCCAACAAGGCCCTGGCCAAGAGCGACCTGCTCATCATGGTGGGCACCCGGGCGGCCGACCGGGCCATGGTCAACCCCACCGACATTCAAAACCGCATGGCCACCATCCACATTGATGTGGACCCCGCCGAGATCGGCAAGAACATGACCGCCGCCGTCCCGCTGGTGGGCGACGTGAAGGTCATTTTGCAGCAGCTGCTGGAAAAGAACGTCCCGGTCACCGACTCGGAGGAATGGCTGGCTCAGCTGCGGGACTACCGCAAAGCGGAGCTGGGCCGCACCTTCCCCCGTCGGGAGGGCTATGTGTTCCCCGGCACGGTACTGCGCAAGCTGGGCCATAAGCTGGACGAGGACGCGGTGGTGTGCGCCGACGTGGGGCAGAACCAGATCTTCACCTGCAAATACCTGCCCCAGAAGCATGGCCGCCTGCTCACCAGCGGCGGTCTGGGCACCATGGGCTACGCCCTGCCCGCCGCCATCGGCGCCAAGGTGGGCGCTCCCCACCGTCAGACCGTGGTGGTGTGCGGCGACGGCTCCTTCCAGATGGCCATGAACGAGCTTTCCGCCATCCGCTGCGCGGACATGGACGTGAAAATCGTGCTGATGAACAACTCCGTTTTGGGTCTGGTCCACCAGATCCAGAACACCGCCCCGTACCACGGTCCTTACGGGGTCTCGCTGGACGGCTCGCCCGACTTTGAAGCCATCGCCGCCGCCTACGGCATCCCCAGCATCACGGCGGACAACGAGGACGCGCTGGACGAAACGCTGGACCGCTTTTTGAACACCAAGGGCTGCTGCCTGCTCATCTGCCGGGTCCATCCCGACATGAGCACCACCGATTAAGCAGGGGAGGGGAGACGCTATGAAACAGACCATCTCCGTTCTGGTGGAGAACCAGGCCGGCGTGCTCAACCGCATCACCGGGCTGTTCTCCCGCCGGGCCTTCAACATCGAGTCCCTGGCCGTGGGTGTCACCGACGACCCCACCATCTCCCGCATCACCATCATTGTGGACAGCGGAAACAGCGTGGTGGAGCAGGTGGAAAAACAGCTGAACAAGCTGGTGGACGTGATCAAGGTCCGCACGCTGGAGGAAAACAACCTCATCGGCCGGGAGCTGATGATTTTGAAGGTCAACGCCACCAACAAGACCCGGCAGGATATTATGACCATCTGCTCCATTTACGGCGCCAAGGTGGACGACATTTCGCCCACCTCCATGACCCTGGAGCTATCCGACACCCCCGAGCGGCTGGACACCTTCCAGACCATGATGCGCCCCTTCTCCATTCTGGAGGTTGCGCGCACTGGCGTGATCGCGGTGCAAAAAGGCTCAGGCAAGATCTGAGTGCGAAGCTTAGGCGCAAGGGAAGCTTGGAACGAAGCGAGGAATACAAACCAAGACCGCAAAGCGGGCTGTTTGTGTTCCGAGTCGGAGCGAAAGCTACCCGGCCATGCGCCCAAAGCGCAGCCTGACACGAAATACCCCATAGGAGGAATCAGCTTTTGAAAGTCCGATCCACTCAGGCCATCCTGGAGTGCCTGCTGGAGCAGGAGGTAGACACCGTCTTCGGTTATCCGGGCGGCACCATCCTCAACCTCTATGATGAGCTTTACAATTACAAGGACAAGATCCGGCATATCCTCACCGCCCATGAGCAGGGCGCGGCTCACGCCGCCGATGGCTACGCCCGGTCCACGGGCAAGGTGGGTGTGTGCTTTGCCACCAGCGGCCCCGGCGCCACCAACCTGACCACCGGCATCGCCACGGCTTACATGGACTCCTCGCCCGTGGTATTTATCACCTGCAACGTGGCCGAGCCCTTGCTGGGCAAGGACTCCTTTCAGGAGGTGGACATCACCGGCATCGCCATGCCCATCACCAAGGCCACCTATCTGGTCCGCGACCCGGCTACCATTCCCGACGTGATGCGTCAGGCCTTCGCCGTGGCCGCCACCGGTCGGCCCGGCCCGGTGCTCATCGACTTTTTGAAAAACGTCACCGCCCCGGACGTGATGGTGGACTACCAGTTCATCCATTGGCGGGAAAACCGGAGCTGTTCCAGCATCCGCTCTCTGGCCACCAGCCATGAGCTGAAGGCCCCCGAGCCCAACCGCGATGACATCGACATTCTGGTGGACATGATCGATCGCTCGGGAAAACCGCTGATCATTTGCGGCGGCGGCGTGGTGCGCGGCCGGGCGGACAAGCAGTTTATGGAGTTTGCCCGCAAGCTGGACGCGCCCGTGGCCATCACCCTCATGGGCGGCGGCGGCTTCCCGGGCGACCACGAACTTTCCACCGGCATGATCGGCATGCACGGCTCCCGGGCCTCCAACGTGGCGGCCAGCCAGTGCGACCTGCTCATCGCCGTGGGCTGCCGCTTCTCCGACCGGGTGGCCCTGAACCCCGCCACCTTCGCCGCTCAGGCGAAAATCGTCCACATTGACATCGACCGCTCGGAGATCGACAAAAACGTGCGCACCGACCACCACATCGTGGGCAACGCCCGCCATGTGCTGGAACTGCTCAACCAGCGGCTGAACCAGCAGGAGCACACCGGGTGGAAGGAACACATCCTGTCCCTGAAGCGGCAGACCGTGGTGGAGGACACCGAGCACCTCACCCCCAAGCAGGTGCTGGAAACCATCCGCCATCTGGTCCCCGAGGACACCATCGTGGCCACCGACGTAGGCCAGCACCAGATGTGGTCCATTCAGCACTTCCACTTCAGCTACCCCGGTCAGCTGCTCACCAGCGGCGGCTTTGGCACCATGGGCTTCGGTCTGGGCGCGGCCATCGGCGCCAAGGCGGGCAACCCGGACAAGGTCGTCCTGCACACCACCGGCGACGGCTGCTTCCGTATGAACTGTCACGAGCTGTGCACCGTGGAGCACTATGACCTGCCCGTCATCACCGTCATCTTTAATAACGGCTGTCTGGGCATGGTGCGCCAGTGGCAGAACCTCATTTACAACCAGCGCTTTTCTGAAACCACCCTGGACCGGGGCCCCGACTTTGTCAAGCTGGCCGAGGCTTACGGCCTCAACGGTTACCGGGTCACCAACCGCGCGGAGATGGAGCAGGCCTTCCGGGCTGCGCTGGCTTCCGGCAGGGGCTGCGTCATCGACGCGGTCATTGGCACGGACGACATGGTCCGGCCCATGGTCCCCGGCGGTGGGGACATCACCAGCTTCCTGCTGGAGTAAGGGGGGTAATGTATGAAAACAGTATTTGACGCGGAAAAGAAACTGTATACCCTGGCCATTCTGGTGGAAGACATCCCCGGCGTGCTCAGTCAGGTGGCCCGGCTGTTCTCTCGCAAGGGGTACAACATCGAGTCCATCGTCTCCGGCGAGACGGACAAGCCCGGCATCACCCGCATCACCATCGTGCTGCTGGCCGACGAGCTGATGATCTCCCAGATCGCAGCCCAGTGCCGCAAGCTGCTGCCGGTGTTGGCGGTAAAAATTCTGGACGAGGCCAGCTCCATCCAGCGGGAATTCGCCCTGATCAAGGTCCGGGCGGAGGACCGCAACAAGCGGGACGAGGTCATTCAGATCTCCAACATCTTCCGGGCCAACATCATCGACGTGAGCAAGCAGGCACTGACCATCGCCATCTTCGGCGACAAGGACAAAACCACCGCTCTAATCGGCATGCTGGAGGATTTCGGCATTCTGGAGATCGCGAAAACAGGAACTCTGGCCATTGAACGAGGCCAAAACACCATATATGATGACAACAAACTGAAGGAGGAATATAACTATGGGAAAAATGTATTATGAGAAGGACTGCGACATCAACTACCTCAACGGTAAGAAGATCGCCATCATCGGCTACGGCTCTCAGGGCCATGCCCACGCCATGAACCTGAAGGACTCCGGCTGCGACGTGTGCGTTGGCCTGCGCACCGGCTCTAAGAACTGGGCCGCCGCCGAGAAGGCCGGCCTGAAGGTCATGACCGTGGCCGACGCCGCCAAGTGGGGCGACGTGGTCATGATGCTCATCAACGACGAGGT
>JAZNMM010000068.1:0-4017 GCA_045579605.1 Lawsonibacter sp. | reverse complement strand
TGCTTACCGCCTGCGGCGGACACACCCATTCCCCCTCCGGCGGCTGGACCGGCGATTTGAAAAACCACTGGTACGAATGCGAATGCGGCGAAAAACTGGAACTCGCCGCCCACACCATGGACGGCAGCCGGTGCACGGTGTGCGGCTGTGAGACCTTCCCTCCGGATGATGAGAGCATTCATCTAGCCTTCTCCAATGAGGAGGGAAACTATACCCACTACGCCTCCTTTGCGCTGGACGGCAGCGTAAACTTTGCCTATGACTACGAATACGGCGACAGCTGGATGACCGAAACAGAGTATACGGCAGACGTACTGACCGCCCGGCGCGAGTATTCCCTCGATCCCTACGGCACCCAGACCCTTCTCAAGGACATCTCCTACAACGAGGACGGCTCCTTCACCGCCAGCGGCTTCGACGAATACGGCAACGAGACCCTGGAGGGCAGCTATGACGCCAACGGCGACCCCATAAGCGAGCTGCGCTACGAAAACGAGTACGATGCCGACGGAAACCGGACCCTCCGGCGCACCTACACGGACGGTGTGCTGACCCAGGAGATGGAATACCTGTTCGGCTCGGATGCAGAGGGCAGCTGGAGCCAAAGCGGCAAAACCACCACCTACCACGAGGACGGCTCCAAAACGGTCAGTGACCGCGATTTGGCCGCCACTTGGGCAACGGAGATCACCTACGATGCCAACGGCGTAGTAACGGAAGAGATACGGTATATTTACGAATACGATGACCAGGGCAATTCCGTGGGCGCAAAGGGCTATCGAAACGGCAAGCTGTTTGAGGAGAGCCAGAGCACCCGGGGCCCGGACGGCGAGGCCACGGGCTTTGTGCTCATTTCCTATGCGGAAGACGGTTCCAAAACCGTGTGGGAGTATAATGAAGAACTGGACATGGTAAAGGAAACCACATACGATGCCCACGGTCATGTGATCAGCGATTGATGTGATGTATCCACCAAAACAGGCTCAGAGGCCCAAGGAGGATCTCTGAGCCTGTTTTTCGCACTCCCCCACGAAAACCTGTGGCTGCGCGGTGGTTTTTATGCACTTTTCCGGGATTGACAAGTGCGTTTTTTTCGGATAAACTACTGGTACAAACCAAACACTTTTGCATGACTGACGGATCAGCGGGCAACCGCGGGGGAGTGCAAAAGGCGAACGGCCGACCGTCTGGGCAAGTCAGTTGATACTGATTTGTCCATTTTTTGTTGCTTAGAAAAGGAGAGTGCAGCTATGACACACGCAAACTGGGAAGGCTTCCGCGCCGGCGCATGGCAGGACGAGATCAACGTGCGCGACTTTATTCAGACCAACTACACCGAGTACCGGGGTGACGGTGCATTCCTGTCCAAAGCCACCCCCCGCACTGAGGCTCTTATGGCCAAGGTCCGCGACCTCTTCCGGCAGGAGCGGGAGAAGGGCGGCGTGCTGGACATCGACACCCAGACTGTGTCCTCCCTGACCAGCTATGCCCCGGGCTATATCGACAAGGAAAACGAGCTGATCGTGGGCATGCAGACCGACGCGCCCCTCAAGCGCGGCGTCAACCCCTTCGGCGGCATCCGTATGGCCCGTCAGGCCTGTGAAGCCTACGGCTACAAGCTCAGCGACAAGGTGGAGGACGAATTTAAGTTCCGCACCACCCACAACACCGGCGTGTTCCGCGTCTATACCGACGAGATGCGCGCTGCCCGCAGCTGCCACGTCATCACCGGTCTGCCCGATGCTTACGGCCGCGGCCGCATCATCGGCGACTACCGCCGGGTGGCCCTGTACGGCGTGGACCGCCTGATCGAGATGAAGAAGGCGGACAAGGCGGCCATCGGCGAGCAGGACTTCACCGCCGAGACCGCCCGCGCCAGCGAGGAGCTGTACCAGCAGATCGCCTTCCTGGGCTTTATGAAGGAGATGGCCGCCATGTACGGCTGCGACATCTCCCAGCCCGCCAGGGACGCCCGGGAGGCCATCCAGTGGACCTACTTTGCCTATCTGGCCTCTATCAAGGAGCAAAACGGCGCCGCCATGTCTCTGGGCCGTGTGAGCACCTTCTTTGACATCTACATCGAGCGGGACATCGCCCGGGGCGTACTCACCGAGGCCGGCGCGCAGGAGCTGATGGACGACTTTGTCATCAAGCTGCGCATCGCCCGTCACCTGCGCACCGCCGAGTACAACGAGCTGTTCGGCGGCGACCCCATGTGGATCACCGAGGTGGTGGGCGGCATGGGCGAGGACGGCCGCAGCCTGGTCACCAAGAGCAGCTTCCGCTTCCTGAACACCCTGTACACCCTGGGCTCCGCCCCCGAACCCAACATCACCATTCTCTGGTCCACCTCCCTGCCCGAGGCCTTCAAGCGCTTCTGCGCCCAGGTGTCCATCGATACCGACTCCATCCAGTACGAAAATGACGACATCATGCGTCCGGAATACGGCGACGACTATGCCATCGCCTGCTGCGTGTCCGCCATGAAGGTGGGCAAGCAGATGCAGTTCTTCGGCGCCCGCTGCAACCTGGCAAAGCTGCTGCTCATCGCCCTCAACGGTGGCTACGACCTGAACAGCGATATGCACATCGGCCCGCAGATGGACGTGATGGGCGACGAGGTGCTGGACTTCGACACCGTTATGGAGCGCTACAACACCTACATCGCGTGGCTCATGCGCCTGTACGTGAACACCATGAACGTCATCCACTACATGCACGACAAGTACGCCTACGAAAAGACCCAGATGGCCCTGCACGACACCGTGGTGGAGCGGCTGATGGCCTTTGGCGTGGCCGGCCTGTCCGTGGTGACCGACTCCCTGTCCGCCATCAAGTACGCCAAGGTGCGCCCCATCAAGAACGCCGCCGGCTACATTGAGGGCTTTGAGACCGTGGGCGACTTCCCCAAGTTCGGCAACGACGACGACCGGGTGGATATGCTGGCCAAGGAGATGACCCACAAGGTCATCACCGAGCTGCGCAAGACCCCCGCCTACCGCAACGCCATCCACACCCTGTCCGTGCTCACCATCACCTCCAACGTCATGTACGGCAAGAACACCGGTGCCACCCCCGACGGCCGCGGCAACGCCGAGCCCTTCGCCCCGGGCGCCAACCCCATGCACAACCGGGAGGAGAACGGCGCACTGGCTTCTCTGAACTCCGTGGCCAAAATCAGCTATGACGACTGCCGGGACGGCGTGTCCAACACCTTCTCCATCACCCCCGAGACTCTGGGCAAGACAGCCGGAGAGCGCAGCGGGAACCTGGTCTCCATTCTGGACGGCTACTTCACCAAGAAGGCCCACCACATCAATGTGAACGTGATGAACCGGGAGACCCTGCTCAAGGCCTACGAAAACCCGGAGGAATACCCCAACCTGACCATCCGTGTGTCCGGCTACGCGGTGAACTTCAACAAGCTGTCCCGGGAGCAGCAGCGGGAGGTCATCAGCCGCACCTTCCACGAAAGCATGTGATGCTGAGAGTACATTCCATCCAGTCCCTTGGGACGCTGGACGGCCCGGGCGTGCGCTTTGTAGTGTTTGTACAGGGCTGCCACCTGCGGTGCAAGTGCTGCCATAACCCCGACACCTGGGCCCCCGGGCAGGGCACGGCCATCTCCCCTCAGGAACTGGCCCGCCGCGCCGTGCGGTACAAGGAATATTTCGGCAAGGAGGGCGGCATCACCGTGTCCGGCGGCGAGCCCCTGCTGCAGGCCGCCGGGGTGTACGAGCTGTTCTCCCTGTGCCATGAGCAGGGCATCCACACCTGTCTGGACACCTCCGGCTCGGTGTGGAACCAGGAGGTGGAGCGGCTCTTGTCCGTCACCGACCGGGTCCTGTTGGACGTGAAATACACCACCGACGCGGATTACCACGCCCACGTGGGCTGCCACCTGCAGCCGGTGCTGGACTTTCTCGCTCGGCTGAACGAACACCATATCCCCACCACCCTGCGCCAGGTCATCATCCCCACCCTCAACGACAGCGCGGAAAACATCGCCGCGCTCAA
>JAZNMM010000067.1:0-5016 GCA_045579605.1 Lawsonibacter sp. | reverse complement strand
GCTTCCAGCCACTGCTGCTGTTCCGGGGTCAGCTGGTCGGGCTGATCGGTCACCGTGCCGTCGGCGGTGATATAGCCCGCCGTGCTGAGGACAGGAAGCTGCTCATGCAGGTCAGCCAGAAAGTGCATCCAGCCCGTCATGGGAAGACCGGCGGTCTGGGCGGTGAGTACACCCAGGAAGTTGGCGCTGATGAGCACATCCTGCCGCTCCGGAATGTCATAATTGGCCCAGAGGAAGAAGGGGACGGCATACTGCTGCAGCACCTCCCGGGTGGTGCGCTGGTCCAGTGGCTTGCCGTAGAGCGCCTCATAAAAGGCGTTGGACAGGGAGGGCTGGTGGTCGCCGAAAAAGACGATCATGGTTGGCTCGTCAACCTGTTGGTAGTGCTCCACCAGTCCCTGCAGCGCCTCGTCGCTTACCCGCATGAGGGACAGGTACTGGCTTGCCTTTGGTTCGGCGGCACGTACCGTCTCGGAGGGAGTGACAGACTGGGGCAGGTTGTGCCAGCCCTGAGCGTAGCCGGAGTGGTTCTGCATGGTCACGTTGAACAGAAAGTCGGACTGCCCCTGGGCCTGTTCCGTCAGCCGGAACAGGGTGTCGTAACTGCTTTGGTCGGAGATGTAGCCGCGCACATAGTGGGGGGAGGTCACATCGGTGTTGTACAGCTGGCGGTCAAAGTCCAGATAGTCGTACACGATGGGGCGGTTCCAGCCAGAGGAACGGTAGGGGTGGAAGGCGGTGGTGCGGTAGCCCGCGGCTTGGAGTACCGAGGACAGGGCGGGGGTCTCCTCCTCCATATACAGCTGATAGGCCACGCAGTGAGGGGGCAGAAAGGAGTTGGACAGCCCCGTGAGAAACTCAAACTCCACGCTGGCGGTGCCGCCGCCGGTCACCGGGGGGAACATCCAGCCCTTGATGGTGTTCTCCTGCAGAGAGTGGAGGAACGGGGTGGGATCGGCGCTGGGCTCCAGCTTGTCGAAGATGGTCAGGTCGCTGAAGGCCTCGTTCATCACCACGATCAGATTGACCGGCCGGGTAACCTCCGGGTCTTCTGCCTGCCCCGGAAAGCGCCCTGTCAACTCTTCTATGGTCTTATCGCTGTATCCGGTCGGGCGACTTACCACGCTGTAACGCAGGGCGGTGGTGAAATTGAGGGCAAAACCGTTCTTCTGGGTGGACCACTGCTGGGTGTAGATGTTCAGGGCGGGGAGCATGGGGGTGAAGAAGAAGCACACGGTGTAGAGCACGCTGACCGCGGTGAGTGCCGCCAACGTCCGGGTGGGCCGGGGGCGGCGCTTCTGCCCGGGGCAAACGGCCAGCAGGAACAGGTAGGCCACCAGCACCAGCGCCGCCTGGGTCACGTGGATGTCGGGGGAAAAATCAAAGCCATCGGCGACATTGGCCGCCGTGCGCCACGCGCTCAGATCGGCGGGGAACAGGATGCGGCCGCGAAAGCGCAGAACGTAATGATTGACCAGGCCAAACGCAAAACATACCACGGCCGCCGCCGCGCCCGCCCTGCGCCGCCGGCCCAGCACCAGCCGGAACAGGAAGAACACAATGTAGTACCAAATCAGGTTGAAAAACACCTGCCAGGGGGCAAAATCCGCGACGAGCTCGTTTTTGTTGAGAAACTCCACCGAAGCGAAGCTGAACCAGGGCCCCAGCAGGAAGAGCAAACGCGCGCACCATTCGCCGGGGTGCCGACGCAGATCCTGCCACAGGCGCACGAAGCAATCGCCGTATAAAAGCGCGTTCATACCCACCTCCGCGGAAAGAAAGTCTGCCAACAGGATACTCCCCAACCGGCAAAAAAGCAAGGGGGTGTCCGGTGTGGGCAGAGGAGAGAGTGAATATTCATAAAAATATGCATAAAATTCGGTGAGAACGGGGCAAAAGCCGCACAGTTGGGGGATATTCACCAAAAAACAGTGGGATTTTTTGCAGAATATGAATGGTTATCTATTGACTTGAGCGCGGAAAAGGGAGTATACTCAATCGTACATTCATTGCGGACGCGTATTGTCCGCGGAAAAGGAGAGTATCAAAAAATGAAGAAGTTTCTTGCTATGATGATGGCTCTGGCCATGGTTCTGGCTCTGGCTGCGTGTGGCAGCGAGAAGGTTACGCTGAAGATCCTGGACACCGAGTACGCCATCGAGGACTATGCCATCTGCATCGCCAAGGAGAACACCGACCTGTTGGAGAAAGTTAACACTGCTCTGGCCGAGCTGACTGCCGAGGGCACCGCTCAGAAGATTGTCGACAAGTACATCTCTGGTGTGGCTCACGAGTTGACCTTCCAGGCTAATGCTGAGGGTAAGGAAGAGCTGCACATGGCCACCAACGCTTTCTTCCCCCCCTACGAGTACTATGAGAACGAGACCATCGTGGGTATCGACGCTGAAATGGCCGCGGCCATCGCTGACAAGCTGGACATGAAGTTGGTCATCGATGACATGGAGTTTGACGCGATCATTACCGCCGTGGCCACCGGCAAGGCTGACATGGGCATGGCCGGTATGACCGTTACCGAGGAGCGGCTGCAGTCCATCAACTTCTCCACTACCTATGCCACTGGTATCCAGTCCATCATCGTGACTGAGGACAGCAAGATCACCTCCGTGGACGATCTGTTTGCTGATGGCGCTAGCTACATCGTTGGCGTACAGCAGGGTACCACCGGCGATATCTACGCTGAGGGTGACTTCGGTGCCGAGCGCGTGTCCAAGTTCAGCAAGGGCAACGACGCGGTTCAGGCTCTGGTCACTGGCAAGGTCGACTGCGTCATCATCGACAATGAGCCCGCCAAGGCTTACGTTGCCGCCAACAACGGCTGATAACAGTTCAATTTGGCGTTCACAGGGGCGGAGAAATTCTCTCCGCCCCTGTTTTCCCATTATCAACTATAAGAGAAGGTGAATCACGTGACCTGGTTTGAAAATCTTAAGTTGGCTTGCCTAGAGTGGTTTGCGGATTTCAAGGCTGATTTTATCCTTAACTTTATCGAGGACAACCGATGGAAATACCTTACCACCGGTTTGGGCAACACACTAAAGATTACGCTGTTGTCCTTGTTGATCGGTGTGGTACTGGGTGTAATTGTGGCCATTGTCCGTGCCAGTCACGACAGCATTGCCGGCGAAATGAGGCCGGGCCTCGGTCGTTTTTTACTTAAGCTGGCCAACGGCGTGTGCAAGGTCTATTTGACCGTGTTCCGCGGCACGCCCGTGGTGGTACAGCTGATGATCATGTACTACATCATTTTTGCCTCCTCCCGCAACGGTGTGCTGGTGGCCTCTCTGGCCTTTGGTATCAACTCCGGCGCCTATGTGGCGGAGATTTTCCGCTCGGGAATCATGGCTATCGATGTGGGTCAGATGGAGGCCGGACGCAGCCTGGGCTTTGGCTATGTGGCTACCATGCGCCACATCATCCTGCCTCAGGCATTTAAAAATGTTCTGCCCGCACTGGCCAACGAGTTTATCACCCTGCTGAAGGAGACCTCCGTGGCCGGCTATGTTACCGTGCGTGATCTGACCATGGGCGGCAACATCATCCGCAGTGTGACCTATTCCCCCTTCCTGCCCCTGTTTGCGGTAGCGTTGATTTACCTGGGACTGGTCATGTTCTTCACCTATCTGGTGGGTAAACTGGAGAGGAGGCTGAGAAGCAGTGAGCGATAACGTCATCATCCGCGCCCAAGATGTGAAGAAGTACTTCAAGGGCGATCAGATCAAGGCGCTGGACGGTATCTCCACCGACATCCGCAAGGGCGAGGTGGTGGTGGTGATCGGCCCCTCCGGGTCCGGCAAGTCCACCTTCCTGCGCTGCCTCAACCTGCTGGAAACCCCCACCGGCGGAAGCATCCTCTTTAACGGCGTGGACATCACCGACAAGAAGGTGAACATCAACGTCCACCGCCAGAAGATGGGCATGGTGTTCCAGCACTTCAACCTGTTCCCTCACATGACCATCCTGCAGAACATGACCCTGGCCCCCATCCAATTGCTGAAAAAGAGCAAGGCGGAGGCAGAGAAAAAGGCCATGTCCCTGCTGGAGCGCGTTGGCCTTGCCGACCGCGCCAACGCCTATCCCAGCCAGCTGTCCGGCGGCCAGAAGCAGCGCATCGCCATCGTGCGTGCCCTGTGCATGGAACCGGAGGTCATGCTCTTTGACGAGCCCACCTCCGCCCTTGACCCGGAGATGGTGGGTGAGGTGCTTGAGGTTATGAAGGACCTGGCCCGGGAGGGCATGACCATGGTGGTGGTCACCCACGAGATGGGCTTTGCCCGTGAGGTGGGCAGCCGGGTGCTGTTCATGGACGAGGGCAAGCTGGTGGAGGAGAACACCCCCGAGGAGTTCTTCGCCAACCCCACCAACGAGCGCACCAAGCTGTTTTTGAGCAAGGTTCTGTAAAACCACGACCCGGACGCGTGCGTCCGGGTCGTTTTTATGGTAAAATGAAGGCAGGCGGTGATGGAAATGGCCCAAATACGCACCACGGACACGAACCGGGGAGCACTCACCTATGAGCTGACCCGAAAGAAAATTAAAAACTGGAATCTGCGGGTGCGGGACGGGCGGGTGTTTCTGTCCGTTCCTCTGCGGGTGAGCGATGGGCAGGCGGATGCATTTGTCCAAAGCCGGGTGGACTGGATCTTCCGGGCGCTGGAGCGGCAAAAACGCATCCCAAAGCAGCCGTTGGAACTGCTGTCCCCGGAGGAGTGCGCCCTGCGGCTGTCCGCGGCGGTGGAGAGGGTGTACCCGCTGATGTCCGGTCTGGGGGTGCCCCGACCCGCGCTGCGCCTGCGGAAGATGCGCAGCCAGTGGGGCAACTGCCATTACCGACGGGGCTATATAACCCTGAACACCGCGCTGGCCTCCTGTCCGGAAGAACTGCGGGACTATGTTGCCCTGCACGAGCTGGTGCATTTTCTTCACCCCGACCACGGCCCGGGCTTCTACGGGGTGATGGATGGGCTGATGCCCGACTGGAAGAGCCGGCGGGCGCAG
>JAZNMM010000066.1:0-13669 GCA_045579605.1 Lawsonibacter sp. | reverse complement strand
AGGGTGGGGTTGTTGACGCTGGTCTGGTCCACATCGTCGGCGTAGTGGGTGGCCCGGCCGTCAATGCGCACGATCTGAGCGGGAATGCCCACGGCGGTGGCGTTGTCGGGCACCTCGCTGAGCACCACGGCGTTGGCGGCGATGCGGGCGTTGTCTCCCACTTTGAAGGGGCCCAGCACCTTGGCGCCCGTGGACACCAGCACGTTGTTGCCGATGGTGGGGTGACGCTTGCCCTGATCCTTGCCGGTGCCGCCCAGAGTGACACCGTGGTAGATCAGGCAGTCGTCGCCGATCTCGGCGGTCTCGCCGATGACGATGCCCATACCGTGGTCAATGACCAGCCGGCGGCCGATTTTGGCACCGGGATGGATCTCAATGCCCGTCCAGAACCGGCTCCACTGGGACACGCACCGGGCCAGAAAGCGCAGTTTGTGCCGGTACAGCCAGTGGGCAAGGCGGTGGTACAGGGTAGCGTGCACGCCCTGATACAGCAGGAAGATCTCCAGCTTGGAGCGGGCGGCTGGGTCGCGCTTTTGATAGGCGCTCAGGGTCTCGTTCAGGGACTTGAACATAGCGTGCTCCTTATTTTGCGGCAAATGAGGGGAAAAAGAAAACACCCCCTACGCCCACACGGGCATAAGAGGCGATTGCTCGCGGTTCCACTCTCATTTATCACTTTATAGCCGATATCGGGGCCAAGCCGGGCGGCATTACCCGCCGCGCTCCCGGACGCACTTCACAGCTTCCTGCCAAGGCACGCTTTCAGTCGGTGGCGCGCCCTCTCTGTTGGCCGGTGGAACCGCTACTTTTCCGTTCACAGCGCTTACATTGTACAGTATATTATCATTCTCCGCTGTCGGTGTCAAGTTTTAGCCGAAAATTTCCTCCGGCAGCACGTTTACAAGGGGAGCGGGAGAAGCGTGGCCGCACACACACAGACAAAATTCCGTGGTAGCCATGGAGTGGAACAAAAGACCATCCTGCTCCGTGGCAGGGGGCAGGGGAACACGGATGGAGCGCAGGGGCACGGTCAGCCCCGTGCCGTGGTATTTCACCCGCGCCTCCTTGCCCGTCCAAAGTTGACATAATGCGGAAAGCTGGTCGTTCTGCTCCTCCAGCCAGACCAGTTCTTCTTCCGAACAGATGCGCTGAGCCAGCTTGGGGTGGTGGGGACGGATGACCTCCATATCCACACCCACCGGCTGATCGTCCAGCGCGCACAGGGCGAAAGAACCGCTGTGGCTGAGGTTGAAGTGATATTCCGGGTGGGCGGGGAAATAGGGCTTGCCCTGTTCGCTCCGGGCGAGGGTGGGCAGTTGCTCCAGCCCCCACCGGCGGCGGACGGCGTACGCCAGCAGGGCATAGGCGTCCTCCCGCTGGGTCATGTTTTGGTACAGATACAGCTCCATTTCCTCGCCTCCGGGTGGTAAATCATGATTTGTCGATGCGCTGCGGGCGGGCACGGAGGCCCGCCCCTACGCTGCGCTTTCGGTGCTATTGTAGGAGACGGCCTCTGTGCCGTCCCGAAACGGGCGGGTCTGGGACCCGCCCCTACTCTCTGGCCTTGTTGTAGGGAGCGGCGCCCTCGACGCTCCTACCTCTATAAATCATAATTTATTTTAAGCCAACCACCGAAAAGTTGCAAGAGCGGTATTTTTTTCTGCCTGTGTGAAACACTAAGCCAGACGGAGGTGTTTTCATGGACATGACCAACAAGGAATATGAAAAACTGGTCAACGAGCGGGCCAAGCCGTCCCCCATGGGCAAAAATATGGTTTGGGCATTTTTGGTGGGGGGCTTTATCTGTACGGTGGGCCAGCTTTTGAAAAATGCCCTGCTTTCTGCGGGGCTGGACGAGGAGACGGCGGGCATGCTGGTGTCGGTGGCGCTGATTTTTGCCGCGGCTCTGCTCACCGGACTGGGCCTGTTTGACGAGATCGCCAAGCGGGCCGGTGCAGGCACACTGGTGCCCATCACCGGCTTTGCCAACGCTATGGTTTCCCCGGCACTGGAATTTAAAAGTGAGGGCTTCGTTACCGGCACAGCGGTCAAGCTGTTCACGGTTGCGGGACCTGTGCTGGTGTACGGCATCAGCGCCAGCGTGGTCTACGGGGTCGTGCTGTGGCTGACAGGTCTGATGTGAAAACAGGCGGGGAGACCCGCCTGTTTTTGTTGCATTTGTGGGTCGAAAGGAGTATGCTGTAGAAAACCGACAGGAAAGAGTGGTTGCATATGGACTGTAAAAAGCTGTTTGCTTGCATTGACGGGCTGAACGAGGAATATCTGACCGTGCTGGAGGACGTGTGCCGGCTGGAAAGCCCCACCCAGGACAAGGCGCGGGTGGACGCGGTAGGCGACTACTTTGTGCGCATGGCCCGGGAGCGGGGCTGGCAGGTGGAGGTGCAGGAGATCGAGACGGCGGGTAACCCTGTGTGCATCACCCTCAACCCTCAGGTGCAGGCCGCTCCCATCACCCTGTCCGGACACATTGATACGGTGCATCCCGTGGGATTGTTCGGGCCGGAGATCGTGCGCCGGGACAAGGAAAATATCTATGGTCCGGGGGTGCTGGACTGTAAGGGCGGCGTAGTGGCGGCCTTTCTGGCCATGGACGCGCTGGAGCGCTGTGGCTTTACCGCCCGGCCGGTGAAGCTGATCATCCAGACAGACGAGGAGACCAACAGCATCACCAGCGGCAAGCACACGTTGGAGTTTATGTTGGAAAAAGCAAAAGGGTCGGTTGCCTTCCTGAATGCGGAGGGTATTACGGGCCAAACGGCTGTGCTTGCCCGAAAGGGTATTCTGCGCTACCGGCTTACCGTGCACGGCAAGGCCAAACATTCCGCTGGCTGTGTGGATGCGTCCAACGCGGTGGCGGAGGCGGCCCATAAACTGCTGAAGCTGGAGCAGATGAAGGACCGAGACGGGCTGACCTGTAATTGCGGAGTAATCCATGGCGGCACGGCAGCCAACACGGTGGCAGAAGAGTGCGTGTTTTCCGCGGATATTCGTTTTGCCAATGACGAGCAGCTTCAGCAGGCACAGGCGCTGGTGCAGGCGGTGGCGGAGCAGTCCACTGTGGAGGGATGCACCTGCACCCTGGAGCAGCTGAGCCTGCGTCCCGCCATGCCCCTGACCGAGCGCAACGTGCAATTGCTGGAAACCATGAACCGGATCTATGAAGCCAACGGACTGCCCAGTCTGGAGCTCAAGACCGCTATGGGCGGTTCGGATGCGGCCTACGCTACCCAGTGGGGGATTCCCTGTGTGGACAGCATCGGGGTAGCCGGCGGCAGGCTCCACTCTGTGGAGGAGTATGCCCGGTTGGCCTCGCTGGCAGAGTGTGCAAAGCGGTTGGCCTGCGTGGCGTGGTGCATCTGAGAGGGAAAATACGTGTCTTTTCTCGGCGGATATGGTATAACAACAGAGAATAAACGCACTGCCACCAGGTAGTGGATGCAGCAGCATCTGTATACGTGCCCTCCAGCGAGGGCTGGAAGAGATGTGAGCTTACATAAAATCATTGAAAATAAGCAAATAGAACAGCCGGTCAGCATATGCTGTCCGGCTGTTTCATTTTTGTGGTATCACAGAGTGCGAACGAGCTGTTCGATCTGCCGGATCACGGCTTCAAACACTTCGTCGCTTTGCCCGGTGGGGTCGGGCAGCCCCCAGTTGTCGTCGAAATCTCTGCCAATGAACGGACAGCCCACATCACAGCCCATGGATATTGCAATGTCGGGCGTGGGAATGCAGTCGTAGGTTTTGCTGTACTGGGTGGCCTCCATGTCAATGCCGTAAAGAGATTTCATCAGCCGCACGGCATCGGGGTTGATATGGGGTTTTGTTTGCGTGCCTGCGGAATAAAACTCGTAAGTATTGCCGGCAAGATGTTTGCCCAGCGCTTCCGCGATTTGACTGCGGCAGGAATTGTGCACGCAGAGAAAAGCTACCTTCTTCTTCAATGGAACGGACACCTGCCTTTGATGCATTGATTGTTCTGCTGTGTGTGGGAGCACTTGATTTTATCAAGCTCCATTTCCACGCCCAGATGGATTCTGGCAAACTCCACCGCCTGTATGATGGCGGTATAGGAATTCCGCTTGCAGCAGCGCGGTCCGCCCAGTGCGCCGATGGCTCCCAACGCGTGGGCGGTCATGCGGTTGGACAGGCCCCACTCTTCCTGTTTCAGAGGGGTTGCTCCGGTGGCGATGGATACGAACATCCCGGCGCTGATGCCAGCTCCGCAAGCCCCCCAGAAGCCGCAGGAACCGCCGGGCACCTGTTTGCCTCTGGCCTGCATTTCCAGCAGGGACTTTTCAAGGTCGATTTTCCCGCCGGCGTTTTTATAGGCGGTAAGAAGCGCGCAGCCCACCATGATGTGATGTTCCGGGCCGTGCATATGGCAAAAGGGGAGAGACATAAGGGTGCGCAGGATGTGGACGGGATTTTTTGATGTCTCTCCGAGGCATACGCCCAGCAGGGCATCCACACCCCGTGTGTGGCATTCGTTGCACACATAATGACCGTTTACACAAGCGGTTTTGCTGTTCTCTTTCTTGTGGCAAATGGCACACTCCATTTCCCGGTCGCGTTCCAGATAGGTAAGTGGAGCGGCACAAATCAGGCATTCGTCCTTCATGGCGACCTCCTTGGTGTGAAATAGGGAACGGATACAGCACCATAATATCACAAAATCACACAAAAAAGAAAGATGCAGGTTTCGTCTTTTTTTCTTGTGAGGGTTTAAAACCGACGATTTGGCGCACAATGAAGGGCAAGCAAGCATTGTCATATCAAAGGAGGAAGCAAACAATGAAGATGCGATGGTTGTCTTTGTTTTTGATTGGGCTGCTGGGGCTGAGCGGCTGCGCGGGAAAAACCAACGCGGATACAGGAAGTGTGTACTGGCTGAACTTCAAGCCCGAGGCGGACGCGGCCCTGCAGCAGCTGGCCCGGGACTATACCGACCTGACCGGAGTCAAGGTCAAGGTATCCACCGCCGCCCAGGGACAGTATGAAGCCACCCTGACAGCGGAGATGGACAAGAGCAGCGCACCCACCCTCTTCGTGGTAGGAAACGCCGCCGCGGTAGACACATGGGGGGACTACTGCTATGACCTGCGGGACACCCCGGTGTACAAGGAACTGGTGACTGACGATTACACCCTCTATGACGAGGGAGGCAAGGTGTGTTCCATCGGTTACGCCTATGAGTGTTTCGGAATTATCGTCAACGAGACGCTGCTGGAGCGGGCAGGTTATGAGGTGAGCGACATTCGAAACTTCGAGTCCCTGCAGCGGGTGGCGGAGGACATCCATGCCCGGGCGGATGAGCTGGGCTTTGACGCGTTTACCTCCTCGGCGCTGGACAGCAGCTCCAACTGGCGTTTTTCCGGCCATCTGGCCAACATTCCTCTGTTTTACGAGGCCCGGGATGAGGGGGGCTGGACGGCACCTCCCGAGCGCATCGAGGGCACGTATCTGGACAACTTCAAAGCGGTTTGGGACCTGTATATCAACAACAGCGCCGCTGACCCGCGGACGCTGGCAACCCCGGGCTATGATGCCCAAAGCGAATTCGGGCGGGGCGAGGCGGTATTCTATCAGAACGGATCGTGGGAGTATCCGGCGCTGGTGAATGAGTATGGTATGGATCCGGATGAGCTGACCATGATCCCCATTTACAGCGGGGTGCCCGGTGAGGAGAAGGCCGGTCTGTGCAACGGAACGGAAAACTGCTGGGCGGTGAATGCCCACGCATCCCAGCAGGACATTCAGGCCACTCTGGATTTCATGTACTGGATGGTCACTTCGCCTCAGGGCACCAAGCTCATGGCCGAGCAGTTCGGCCCCATTCCGTACAAGCAGGCGGCCGAAACCGACAACCCCTTCTTTAATGCCGCGGCGGACTATTTTGAAGACGGAAACTACAACGTCACCTGGGTGTTCAGCCACACCCCCAATGTGGACGACTGGCGTGCCGGGGTAGTGTCCGCTCTGACCCAGTACTGCAGCGGCGGCGACTGGAAGAACGTGGAGACTGCCTTCGTTTCCGGCTGGGCGACCCAGTATCAAGCGGCCAACAATTGAGCAAACTAACCGGGGCGGGTCCTCACCCGTCTCGGTTCTTCATTTAGGGGGGATACACCGTTGAAACGAACCAAGCCAACCGGCGGCGCGTTGCTGCGCCGCCCGATACGCCGCAGCTGGCCGCTGTTCCTGCTGCCCACGACGGCGGCCTTTGTCATTGGATTTGTGTGGCCGTTCCTGCAGGGCATCTGGCTGTCTTTCTGCTCCTTCACCACCACGGCCAATGCCCGGTGGGTAGGTGGGGAGAACTACCTGAGCGCCGTGCTGGACCGGGGCTTCACCTATTCCTTTCTCTACACAGCGCTGTTTGCGTTGGTGTCGCTGGTGGTCATCAACGTGCTGGCTTTCGCCGTGGCCTACGCGCTGACGCAGAAGATACGGGGGACAGGCATTTTCCGCACGGTGTTCTTCATGCCCAACCTCATCGGCGGCATCGTACTGGGCTATATCTGGTCGATCCTGTTTGACGGGGTGCTGCGTGCCTACCACACCTCCATCCTGCTGGAAACGCGCTACGGGTTCTTCGGCCTGCTGATCCTTATGTGCTGGCAGCAGGTGGGGTATATGATGATCATTTATATTGCCGGACTGCAGACCGTGCCCGAGCACATGCTGGAGGCCGCCCGAATCGACGGGGCCAGCCGCTGGCAGACCCTGCGCCGGGTGACCATTCCCAATCTCATGCCCTCCATTACCATTTGTACCTTTCTTTCCCTCACCAACGGCTTTAAGCTCTTTGATCAGAATCTGGCCCTCACCGGCGGCGCGCCTTTCCGGTTCCAGACCTATGCCGACGGCTCCATGTCCACCATCAAGACCACAGAGATGCTGGCGCTGAACATCTACAATACCTTTTATGGTCAGGGGACCATGGCCCGGGGGACAGCACAGGCCAAGGCGGTCATCTTCTTCCTGCTGGTGGCCGGGCTGTCCCTTGCCCAGCTGCGTGCCACCCGGGGCAGGGAGGTGGGCGCGTGAGCCGGAAAAATTCACCCCGCCGCCGGGGACGGGCGTTGACGGTGGTGTTCAGCGTCATCAGCGTGGTGTATGTGCTTCCGGTGGTGATGGTGCTCGTCAACGCCTTCAAGGCAAACAATTTTGTCAAGACGGATACCTTTGCCCTGCCTAACGAGGAGAGCTTCGTTGGCCTGGACAACTTCATCAAGGGCATGACCTTCGGAAACTATCCGTTCCTGCGCTCGGTGTTTTACAGCGTGGTCATCACGCTGCTCTCCACGGCGCTGATCCTGCTGTGCACCTCCATGGCGGCGTGGTATATCGCCCGGGTAAACGACCGGGTGTGCAGGGCGGTATACACCTTGTGCGTGTTTTCCATGGTGGTGCCCTTTCAAATGGTCATGTTCACCCTGTCCAAGACGGCGGACACGGTGCGTTTGTTTGGCTTCTGGGGGCCGAAGCTGAATACGCCGTGGACCATTCCTGTTATCTATCTGGGCTTTGGAGCGGGGCTTGCCATCTTCATGTTCACCGGCTTTGTCAAAAGCATTCCCCGGGAGGTGGAGGAGGCGGCCGCCATCGACGGCTGCGGCCCGGTGCGCACCTACTTCCGGGTGGTGTTTCCCATGCTGCGGCCCACTATGATCTCGGTGGGGATACTGGAGATCATGTGGATTTGGAACGACTATCTGCTGCCCTATCTGGTACTGGACCGCAACGAGTATATGACCATACCCATCCACATTCAGTACCTGCAGGGCAGCTACGGCGCAGTGGATCTGGGGGCGACCATGGCGCTGATCCTGCTGTCCATTATCCCGGTGATCGTGTTCTACCTGCTTTGTCAGAAGCACATTATTAAAGGTGTGGCCGCCGGAGCGGTGAAGGGGTGAGCATGAGAAAAAGCGGCGTATTGATGCACCTGTCCTCTCTGCCCGGGCCGGGGGGCATCGGCACCATGGGGCGGCCTGCCCGGGCCTTTGTGGATTTTCTGGCGCAGGCGGGGCAGGCGTACTGGCAGCTGTTGCCCACCGGCCCCACGGGCTATGGCAATTCGCCCTATCAATCCCTGTCCGCCTTTGCGGGGAACCCCTGCTTTATCGACCCGGAACGGCTGGTGGAACAGGGGTGGCTGGAAGCGTGGGACCGGCAGGACGAAAACACCGGAGTGGTGGATTATGCCGCCCTCTGGTCCGCGGTCCAGACCATGCTGGAGCGGGCGGCGGCGCGGTTTCTGGCCGGTCCTCCGGACGACTTCGGCCCTTTTTGTGCCCGGCAGGGCTGGTGGTTGGAGGATTACGCCCGGTTTATGGTCATCAAGCAGGCCCACGGTGGTGCGCCTTGGTTTGACTGGCCCGCGCCCCTGCGTGCCCGTCAGCCGGACGCTGTGGCGGCCTTTTGTGCTAAACATGTGCAGCAGATGGCCTTCTGGAGGGCGGTGCAGTATCTGTTCTTTGACCAGTGGCGGGAGCTGAAGGAGTATGCAAACGGGGCAGGGGTACGGCTGATCGGCGATGTGCCCATCTATGTGGCGTTGGACAGTGTGGAGGTGTGGGCTCATCCGGAGCTCTTCCAGCTGGACGAGGAAGGACTGCCACGAGAGGTGGCCGGTTGTCCCCCGGACGGATTCTCTCCGGAGGGACAGCTGTGGGGCAATCCGCTGTACGATTGGGAGAAAATGGAGCGGGACGGCTACCGGTGGTGGGTGGAGCGCATAGACTATCTTTGTGGAATGTATGATATGCTGCGCATCGACCATTTCCGCGGCTTTGAGTCCTACTATGCCATTTCACGTGGGGAAAGGACGGCGAAAAACGGACGGTGGCGGCCAGGACCGGGTATGAAGCTGTTCCACGCGGTGGGCCGGAGGCCCATCATCGCCGAGGATCTGGGTTTTGTGACCCCAGCGGTGCGTGAGCTGCTGCGGGAGAGCGGTTTTCCCGGTATGAAGGTGCTGCAGTTCGCCTTTGACCCACGGGAGGGCGGCAGCGAGTACCTGCCGCACAACTATCCTGCCCGTTGCGTAGCCTATACCGGGACCCACGACAACGATACGATTTTGGGCTGGCTGGCCCACGCTCAGGCGGAAGATGTGGCCTATGCCGAGGAATATCTGCGTCTGGGTCGGAAGGAGCCCCATTGGGATATGATGTGTGCCCTGTGGAGCAGTCCTGCCGATCTGACGGTGGTCACGGCGCAGGACATTCTGGGGTTGGACAGCACCGCACGCATGAACACACCCGGCACCCTGGGAAATAATTGGTGCTGGCGTGCTCTTCGAAACAGCTTTACACCGGAGCTGGCGCACAGGCTGGGCCGGAAGATGGAGCTGTACGGAAGATTATAACCACAAGCAATTTTCTTGGCAAATACGGAAACAGCGTCCTCGTGTTTTTTCGCCGCGGAGGGTCATACTGAAGCTGTGGACGGCGGCGGCCGTCCGCGGGAAGAAACAGGGAGGTGGAGAAATGGAGCAAAAACCACAGCGTATGGTGGCTGCGCTGCTGGGTGCAGTCATGCTTTTGGCCAGCGTGACCTTTACCATGCCCCGGCGGCCGGTGACGGAGCAGGCGGTCAGTGCCGGTGCGTGGGTGGAGACCGCCCGGGCGGCAGCAGGGGAGCCAACCACAGGGCGCTGCGTGGTGCCGGTAGGCCGTGCGGTTGGCATCAAGCTCTTTTCCGACGGTGTGCTTGTGGTGGGGCTGAGTGACGTGCAGGGAGCACAGCAGGCCAGCTCACCCGCCCGTGACATGGGCCTGAAGGTGGGCGATGTGATTACCCACGTGAATGGAAAAGAGGTAGACACCATTGAGCAGGTGCAAACGGCCATTCAGACGCTGGCCGGGCGACCCATGACGCTGAAAGTGACCCGGCGGGATAAGCAGCTGCAGCTGAGCGGCAGCGCGGCCTGTACCGGGCAGGGGAACTATCAGCTGGGGGCGTGGATCCGGGACTCTATGGCGGGCATCGGCACCATGACCTTCTATGACCCCCAGTCCGGGGTGTTTGGAGCGCTGGGGCACGGGGTCAACGATGTGGATACCGCCCGGTTGATGACCATGCAGTCGGGCAGTATCCTCTATTCCACGGTGAACGACGTGAAGAAAGGGTGTGCTGGCCAGCCGGGGGAGCTGCGGGGCAGCTTTGACCTGCAGCGGGATCTGGGACAGCTGTATGTAAATACCGATGCGGGCATTTTCGGCAGGATGGAACAGCAGATTGCCCCCACAGCAGACCCCATCCCCGTTGCCAGCCGGGACGAAGTGCGACCCGGACCGGCGACTATCCTGTCCAACGTGGCGGGGGATGAGGTAAAGGAGTATCAGGTGGACATCGTTCATGTCTATCCCGCGCAGGCGGGGGAACTGCGAAATCTGATGCTCAAGGTCACCGATCCCCAGCTGCTGGAGTGCACCGGCGGTATTGTGCAAGGCATGAGCGGCAGTCCTATTATCCAGAATGGGAAACTTGTGGGCGCGGTGACCCATGTGCTGGTGAATGACCCCACACGTGGGTACGGGATTTTTATCGAGAATATGCTGGACGCAGCGGGATAAAAATTTTGGCAGGGGCATTTCGCCCCTGCCATGCTTACGTTTATCTGACTACCGAGGAATGACTGTAGATATAGAACTCTTCCTGACTTGGCATCCACTTCTTTTCTTTCGGCGGGAATGTGGCATCGAAAGCTTCGACGGCGGCAACATCCTCGCAACAGTCGGCAGCGGTGCTTGGAATATACATCCACTTTCTGCCGTCAAGCACACCTGGCACAAGCTCGCAAACGAGAAGTGGCGTCGGAAAGTTGCCATCTGCCACGAAGCTGACATTCTTCTTTTTGCAGCTTACAAAGCCGCGGCTGACGTAGTTGCCCGGATTACCGAAATTGATGTTCACATCATAACCCATCTTTCGGGCTGCATCAAAGGAATGTTCGATCAGAAGTTTGCCGAATTTCCGCCGTTGATATTCAGGTGCCACGCAAAGGGGACCAAAAGAAAGAATTGCTTTGCGGTTGCCGTTCTTGTCCTCAATCCATGCCTTTGTATACATGATGTTGCCAACGATTTTGCCGTCCAATTCAAGAACGAAAGCAAGTTCCGGAATGAAATCAGGATGATTTCGCATCATGTGAATATAGTAATGCTCATCCGCTCCCGGTTTGTAGACATTCCAGAATGCCTCACGAGTGAGTTCTTCTACTGCTCTGCAGTCCTTTTCTGTTTCTAAACGTATCGTCAAATTATTCATTTTTGAAACCTTTCATATATTGTTGACGCCCAAGATACGAGAGGAATGCCGAGAATGTATTTGCAAACCTCTCGTTTACAATACAATCTCCAAGGAATTGGTGTTTTTCAAACAGCACTCTCCGATAAAAATATTCAGGCTTCAGCCTGTATTTTGATTATACCAACCTCTTACAGAAATGCAAGCAAAAACTGTTGCCCCTAATGACAATCACCCGTGAGCGGCAGTCCCATTATCCAGAATGGGAAACTCGTGGGCGCGGTGACCTATGTGCTGGTGAATGACCCCACACGTGGGTACGGGATTTTTATCGAGAATATGCTGGATGCGGCGGGATAAACGAAATGACAGGGGCGCAAGCCCCTGTCATTTTTCTGTTATATCATGCAGTAAGCAGCCCGCAGGTAGAAAAATCTGCGAGCTTAAGCGTGTGTACCGATGATGGCTACCCACGGCATTTACATCAATCCCATGCACCAAATCACAATAAGCGCCGTTAATGTCACCAGCGTATCAATGGTGATTCCATAGAACATGGGGGAAAGACCGGCTTTTTTGAAGTCAGTTATGCTCGTTCCAAGGCCAATGGCGGCCAAAGCACTGACCATCAGGAATTTACTGGCAGTTTTCATGATGCCGGACACTTCTGCGGGAATGCAACCAACGCTGTTCAAAACGGCCAGCAGCAGGAAGCCGCCAATGAACCAGGGAATGATTTTCATCAGATTGACTTTCTGACCATTGTTTGCTGCCTTCATCTCTTTCTGCTTGATACGGGTGCCGATATAGGCAAACACCAGCACAGTAGGAATAATGGCGATGGTTCGGGTAAGCTTGACCATGGTGGCGAAGTCACCGGCCGCCTCAGAAAAAGCATAACCGGAGGCAACAACGCTGGCGGTATCGTTTACGGAGGTTCCGGCCCAGATGCCGTAGGCAATATCGGACAGGCCCAGAGCTTTGCCCATGAGGGGGTACAGTGCGATCATTACCATATCGAAAAGGAAGGTAGAAGACATGGCAAAGGCGATGTCTTTGTCATCGGCATCGATGACCGGGGCGATTGCGGCCACAGCAGAGCCGCCGCAGATCCCGGTTCCCGCAGAGATCAGGTTGCTCAGCTTCCAATTCAAGCCAAAAAGTTTGCGGATAAAATAACCGCCGCCGAAGCACATGGCAAAGGTGAAGATCATCACAAAGAAGGTCATCTTACCTACGGAAAGAATGGTGTTGACGCTGAGCGATGCGCCCAAAAGGATGATGGCAGCTTTCAGGACTTTCTTGGAGGTAAATTTCAACGCCGGCTTTATCCATGTGGGGTGGAAAAAGCTGTTGATGATAGTACCCATAAACAGGGCGATGATAGATGCCCCCAGTAGTTCTCCGGGAATCAGCGTTTCTAAAAATACGGACAGAGCGGCTACCCCAAAGCATATAGACACACCCAATAAAAACATGCCGTGGTCGGTTGTTTTGATTTGCATGATGAATCTCCTTTGTTTTCCTCGGTTTTCTCTTTATTCTATCACCAGTACATGATAAAATAAAGCTGTTATATGAAATAATATGATTCCCTTGGGATTGGTATCAGCTTCTTATACCGTGCGGTTGTGACCAATGAAAATGACATTGGTGTCGTTACCGTTGATGGAATAACACAGCCCCATGTATTTCACGCGGTCTATATCCGAAACACAAATGCCAGAAATTGTGCGGAACAATTTCTCGGTAGGCAAACAGAGTATCCGCGACAGTGCCGGGAAGGGAGTAACAGTGATGAACGCATTTGACAACAGCGAATTTGAAACATACAAAGCCGAAGTGCAGCAGCGGTGGGGCAAAACGGACGCATATAAAGAGCATGCGGAGAAAACAAAGGGCTATTCCAAAGACAAGTGGAGCAGCCTTGTTGACCACATGAACATCATGTTCGGTGAGTTTGCACTTTGTATGAAAAACGGTACTGTGCCCGATGCAGAAGAAGCTCAGGACCTTGTGAGGAAACTGCAGGACCACATCACCGAAAACTACTACACCTGCACCAAGGAGATCCTGTCCGGTCTTGGGCAGATGTATGTTGCTGATGAAAGATTCAAAAATAACATCGACAAACACGCAGACGGAACGGCAGCCTTTGTCAGCCAGGCGATTACAATTTACGCCAACGCACGGTAATCGTTCAAAATATGCTGAGCAAGCGAAAGAAATGTTGTGACGGGGGCAGTTTGCCCCTGTCATTTTTTGTTCGCATGTAGTATAATACAGGCGCAAGAGGAGGGGTGCTGGTGAGTGCATCTGTATTTGCAGTCAATGCGAAGGCGGCGGCCTTTCGGCGCACGAAAGCGGCCTGCTATACGGCCTGTTTTAC
>JAZNMM010000065.1:0-12168 GCA_045579605.1 Lawsonibacter sp. | reverse complement strand
TCTGCAACGCGGTGGAGGATAACCCCTTCATGGCCGGTGCCTTCCACGGGGTTGGCGAGGGAGAGCGGGTGATCAACGTGGGCGTGTCCGGCCCCGGCGTGGTGCACCACGCCCTGCAGTCGGTGAAGGGCCAGAGCTTTGACGTGGTGGCCGAAACGGTGAAAAAGACCGCCTTCCGCATCACCCGCATGGGTCAGCTGGTGGCCCAGGAGGCCAGCCGCCGCCTGAACGTGCCCTTTGGCATCGTGGACCTGTCCCTTGCCCCCACCCCCGCCATCGGGGACAGCGTCGCTCGCATTCTGGAAGAAATGGGTCTGGAGACCTGCGGCATTCACGGCACCACCGCGGCTCTGGCCCTTTTGAACGACGCGGTGAAGAAGGGCGGCGTGATGGCCTCCTCCCACGTGGGCGGCCTGTCCGGTGCGTTCATTCCCGTCAGCGAGGACGAGGGAATGATCGCCGCGGCCTCCTCGGGGGTGCTCACCCTCGACAAACTGGAGGCCATGACCTGCGTTTGTTCGGTGGGTCTGGACATGATCGCCGTCCCCGGGGACACCACTGCGGAGACCATTTCCGCCATCATCGCCGACGAGGCGGCCATCGGCATGGTAAACTCCAAGACCACCGCCGTGCGCATTATCCCCGCCCCCGGCTGTACCGTGGGGGACACGGTGGAATTCGGCGGCCTGCTGGGCTCTGCCCCCGTCATGCCCGTCCACCCCGGCTCCTCCGCCGACTTTATCGCCCGGGGCGGCCGCATTCCCGCCCCCATGCAGAGTTTGAAGAATTAAAGCCGACCTCTACGCAGAACGCAAAGAAGAACCGGCTCCCTCTGATGAGGGAGCTGTCAGCGAAGCTGACTGAGGGAGAGACACACCACGCCCGCTTCTCTCCCCCAGACGCGGTTTGCACCGCGCCTGCCCCCTCGCCACAGCATAGCCGCTGGCGGCTTGGCCGCTTTACGGATGTGGCGTGCCCCTTGCGGGTAGAGGGGACCATTTCCACCCCGCATTTTTCATCCCCCAAAGGGGGTCCCTGTTATGTACATCAACCCCACCGTTTATACCGGCCGCCCCGCTGACCGCCGCACGGAAGTGGAGGAAGCCGTCTATGACAAACTGGACCAGCTGTCCATCCCCTACACCCGGGTGGACCACGACCACGCGGACACCATGGAGGACTGCCGGCTCATTGAGCAGACTCTGGGCGCGGCCATCTGCAAGAACCTGTTTTTGTGCAACCGCCAGCAGACCCAGTTCTACCTGCTCATGATGCAAGGGGAAAAGCCCTTCAAAACCAAGTTCCTGTCCGCCCAGCTGGGCTGTGCCCGGCTGTCCTTTGCCGACGCGGACCATATGGCCGACTATCTGCACACAACCCCCGGCTCCGTGTCCGCTCTGGAGCTGATGTTTGACACGGACAACCGTGTTCAGCTAGTGATGGACAAGCCCCTGCTGGAGGACGAATATATCAGCGCCCACCCGGGCCTGTCCACCTCCACCCTGCGCCTGAAGCGGGAGGACCTGCTGGCCTTTGTCCGCGCCTGCGGGCATGAGCCGGTGTTGGTGGACCTGCCGGTGGAGGAAGAAGAATAACGATAAGCACAAACGAACGGCCATTGGCGTTGCCAATGGCCGTTCATTTTTTCGGGACGCCGGGGACAGCATAGCCGTCGGGCGGGCACGGAGGCCCGCCCCTTCGCATATCTTCGGTCTTTATGTAGGGGGCGGCCCCCGGACGCCCCGCTAACCGCCGGAGTGGGCCGTCGAGAGCGCCGCCCCCTACAAGCACGCCTTTGGTCTTTGCGTATGGGTGGCCCTCTGCGGCCGCCCGCTGTAAGATGTCTTGGGCAAAAAACACCGGGCGGCTCAGATGAGCCGCCCGGTGAACTTATGTGTTAAGTTTTTAAGGGGTCAATGGAAACCGTTCCAATTAGGAGAGGGGAGACTGAACGGTAATGACCAGGTACTTCAGCTCAGTGCCCTTCGCCGCCGTGGAGACGAAGTCCACGATCAGCTCGCCGTCACCAGCCTCGGCCACCAGAGCGTTGAACTCAGTAACGGTCAGCGCCTTGTTCATAGTGGCGCGGGCGTCCACGATCAGAGTGTTCGCATTGACGGTCACCGCGCTCTGCACGTTGGACCAGTCGCGGTCATTGCAAGCACCCATAACACCGTGCTGCGCCGCGGCACAACCACGAGGAGACAGATTCAGGGTGTAGGTGCCGTCGCCGCCGTCCACCACGCTGTCCAGCACCTTGTGGTAGCCGAAGTGACGGGTGTACAGGTTGGCGCCCATGCCCGCAATCGTGACACCATCAGTGGCCACGTACTGACCGGCCATGTTGCGGAAACCGGCGCGGGTGGAACGGAACAGCTGAGTGTCCGTCATCTGAGCGGTCTTGTAGCCGTAGCAGAACAGACCGAACTCGGGATTCGCCAGGTCGGAGCGCACCAGCTCGTTGCCGTCGAAGGTGAAGGAGTATCTCAGACCGGCCTTGAGGCTGGTATCACCGCCGTTGTCCAGCACGATGAACTCACCGCTGGTGGCCTTGGCGTTGAACTTGCCGGTAGAGTAGAGGACCGCACCGGCGGGAACCTTATAGATGCGATTGGTGACGTAGACGTAGGTCACGCCGTCCACCACAGCCACATCGGCGGTCACTTCGTAACCGGCGGCGATGCGGGCATTGATCTCAGCCAGGGTGTCGGCGTTGGCGGGGCCACCCACGACAACGGTGTTGGCAGGCAGAGCCTGAGCCAGAGCATCCTGACGGCCGCCCACGGCGGTCATGGAGGTCACGCCACCGTCCTTGCTGGCCACGAAGAAGCCGGGCGTATTGGCGGCAGCGCCGGCGCCGCGGTTGTAGAAGATGGCGTCCTGAGCGCCCACAGCGTAATTGTCGCTCTTGGCCCAAACAACGTTGGACACGTAGGAACCCACGCTGGTGCCAGCATGGCCCGCGGGCATGTAGACGACCTCACCGTTGGAGGGCACGTAGCGGTACTCAGTACCCACAACGTAGATAACGGGGATCTGCTCGGTCTTGCACTCGTACCAGATGTCGATGTAGATGGCCAGATCAGGCTTGCTGCCCTTCAGGCTGGCGATGCGCTCCAGAGAGGTGATCTTGCTGATTCTGGAAGCCTCAATCTCATCCTCGGTACGCACGTCGATGATCACGGGGCTGCCGTACTTCATACGACCGATGGCGGGGTTCTGGGTCATCATGTACTGGCCCTCGGTGTACAGATACTCGGCGCCGTAGAAGACGTTGTAATCGAAGCTGCCGTCCTTCAGAGCGTCACCGGCCTGCTCCTTACCCTGAGAAGCGCAGTAGGGGATGTAGCCGGCGGGCAGGTTGGCATCCAGAGTCTGGATGGTGACCAGCTCGTACAGCTCGTCGTTCTGGTTGTAGTACACGCTGTAGAAGCCGGGGCGGCTCAGGGAAGCCACGTCCATGGTGATCTGCTTCTCCGCACCGGTCTTCGCCTCGAGCACGTCATAGGTGTAGCCGGCCTCGGTGCGGGTGGAGGGGGTGCAGTTCTCAGCGGTGACATAGACGAACTCGGAGTCCACAGCGGTCTCCATAGCGGCCTTGACCACCAGGACCTGGAGCTGGTTGGCGCCCTGGTCGGACAGGGTGCACAGAGCCACAGGAGCCTTGGGGCCGGGCACGCCGTTGGTGGCCATGTGCTCAGCGGCGGTGACCATGTTGAAGGAACCGGCAGTCACGCGGGCCTCCAGAGGAGTGGACTGGCTCAGCTCGCCGTCCAGCACGATGAAGGTGGTGGAGCCGGAGGGGTAGACCTGGCCCGCCTCGTAGGTGCCCAGACCGGAGAAGCTGGAGCCGCCGGTGCCGTTCAGGGCATACTTGGTGGTGTAGAAGTCGGCGGTCTGGTCGTTGCTGGCAAAGCCGGTCAGAGCCTTCAGGCCGATGGAACGGCCCTTGGAGTCCAGGCAGTTCTTCACAGAGTAGAAGCCCTCGGCCAGAGCGGCGGCCTCAGCACCGGTGTAGTCGCCGATGACATCCTCGCCGTTGTCAGCAACGCCGTTCTTGTTGGTGTCCTTGACCTGGACCAGGGGGATGAGGACCTCATTACCCTTCAGGTTGACGCCGCGGGCCTTGTAGGTGATGACCTGAGAGCCGTAGGCATCCTTCTCGGTGGTGGGGATGGTGCCCAGCAGGTAGACGGTATCGTCCTTGTCCAGGGTGATACCCTCGGTGTCGAAGCCGATGAACTTGCCGTCGGCAGTGACATACAGCTGGAAGGTGTCAACGTAGTTGATGTTGGCCACGTTGGTGTCCAGGTTGGTGTCGTTGACGCCGGTGAAGGCAACGTAATCCTTGCCGTTCATGGTGATGACGTCGCGGTTGTCGTCATCCTTGGAGGTGGCGGTCACCTTGCCGGAGACCACGCTCACCTTGTTCAGGATGTAGCGGCTCTGGGCGACGGTGTAGGTGACATAGTCATCCATCTTGATGCCGGCATACTCGTCGATCATGTCGGCGTCGGTGCTGTTGGAGATGGGGTTCAGGACGCCGTCCAGCTCCACAGTCTCCTCGCCCTCGTAGTTGTCCACGGAGACCACGCGGGAGGCGAAGGTGGTGATGGGGGCGATGTAAGCCATGACGGTGTTGCCGTCCATGATGTAGGTGCCGGCGGGGGCGGTGAACTGAGCAGCGCTGAACTGGACGTTATCGTAGGTAATGGACAGCTGGCCAACGCTGACGGTGGGCACGTAGGTGTTGGACACCAGGCAGGACAGCTCGTCATACAGCTTCACGCTGCTGCCGCCGAAGGCGGCGCGGAACTTGGCGGCGCTGCCGGTGACGGCCTCGTCCACCACGACGACGGTGCTCTCGTCAAAGATGGTGTAGGTCAGACCAGGCTCACGCTCGCTCTTGTACTGCTCAGAGTAGTACACGGTGGCGTAGTGGCCGATGTCTTCCAGACCGGTCTCGATGTCGAAATCGAAGGTGGTCACGCCGTTGCTGATCTGGGTGAAGTCCAGACCGGTGGCCTGGTTGCCCACGATGTAGCCGCTGATCTCGCTCAGCTCAAAGACCTTCTGAGCCAGGGAGTCGGACTTGCCAGTCTGCACGTTGGCAGGATTCTGGCCGGCGGCGTAGTAAGCCTCCATGTAGCTGTCGTAGGTCACGCCGTTGACGGTGTAACCGCTCTTGCCCTCGGGGCTGTACTCCAGACCGTGCAGGGCGATGACAGCCAGCTCCTCACGGGTGAGGGCCTTGTTGGTGTCGGGCTTGGGAGACATATCCTCGAACAGCTTCAGCTCCTCGGCCTTGGCCATGACGGTCAGGGGCCACTGGCCCTGGCCGGCATCGACCTTCAGGGCGTTCAGGATCATGGTCACCGCCTCGGCGGTGGTCACGGCCTGACCGGGCTTGAAGGTGCCGTCACCGTAGCCGGCGACGACGCCCAGGCTGGCACACCAGTTGATGTAGCCTTCCGCCCAGCCGCCCTCGAAGGCGAGGGTGTCGTTGAAGCCGCCGGCGGCGCCCTTAAAGGCGTCGGCATTGGCATCGGAGCCATTGAGCATCTTAACGATGATCGTGGCCATCTGAGCACGGGTCACCGTGCCCTGGGGCATAAACTTGCCGTCGGAGCCTGCGAACAGGCCGATTCCGGACGTGACTTCGACCGCTTCGGTATAAGTGATCTCGGACTCGTCCGCGAAGTTGCTCACAGCACTGGTGGGGATGACCATCATGCCAACCAGCATGACCATGGCCAGCGCCAGGCTGAGCGCGCGCTTCAGGTTCTTCATGTGTGTTCCTCCTTTTAATTATCCGTTGGATGGCTTTCCCCCCGCAAAGAGGCGAAAAAGACCATACCACCAATCGAATTCTATCCCTTTTTCCCCCTGAAGTCAATACCAAAAATTGCACAGGGGCAAGTTTTTCTTTTTTCTTTCCCCCGAGAACGACAAAACAGGGGTGCCGAAGGGGCACACCCTGCTTTCTGCGTCCTTTTTTGATCTACGGCACCGCCCCATGGGACGGTCCGGCGGAGTCCGCCGCCCGCACCTGAATATTCACGTCCACCTCTGGCGCGGACGCAGAGGTCCGGGGCAAAAAGGGCGGCTGAAAGCGCACCCCTTCGTCTGTATAGGTCACCCAGCGCTGGGCCACGATCAGGGCCGCGATCACCAGCAAAAGCACACCGGTCAGCACCAGCAGGCGCCGCCGGGCGGCCCGCCGGGCGGCAAACCGGCCGCCATAGCCTCCCTTGCGCCGCCGCACCATGGGTATCCCCCCGTTCCTTTTATTTCGGACCGATCGTCATTACAACACTATTATAATAGTATTATAACAACATGGCAACATCATATTCTCTCTGCCCGCTGTCACAGGTCGGCGTTCTCCTCCGTGTTCTTTTCCAGCACACGTTCCAGCGTGTCCAGCGCGGCGCCGATCTCGTCCAGCTCCCGCTTGGACAGCTGGGTGAGCATGCGGCCCATCTGCTCGTTCACATCGGGCTCCATCGTCTGCTCCATGGCCCGGGAACGGTCGGTCAGGGCCACGTAAATTACCCGCCGGTCGTGTTTGGAGCGCACCCGCTCCACCAGTCCCATGCGTTCCAGCCGGTCCACGATGCCGGACACGGTGCTGTTGGCGCTTCCGATGCTCTGGGCCAGCCGGCTGATGGGCATCTCCCCCTCCTCGCCCAGGGCGGTGAGCACCATGGCCTGAGGGAAGGTGAGGTCCTGCTTGCTGAAGTAGCTTCGGAAATGGCGGGACATCAGTTGAGAAACGCGCAGATAGGTGTGCAGGATCTGTTTGGCCTGTTCCACGGGTAACGCCTCCTCTTTTTCGGCATGTTTCGTTCATTATTTCTCACAATCACACTATAATCCAGCGCAATCCCCCTGTCAACACCTGAGCTAAAATTATTCACGTTTTATTTACACAATTGCAACATTCAGGACAAAAAACGCCCCGAATAATCCAAAAATGTTCGGGGCGTACTGTTTATTGGACTTGACAGTTCTGCCGTTCACGTTCCCTCTTCCAGCGCCCGGCGGGCGGCGGAGGCCATGACCGGACCGTCCAGAGTGGTCTGTGTGAACAGTTCCAGAGCGAACACCGCCTGCCAAATCAGCATGCTCAGACCGTTGGCGGCGGAAAAGCCCAGTTCCCGGGCCCGGGCCAACAGGGGAGGGCACGCCGGGCTGTAGACCAGGTCGAAGACTCCCGCGCCGGGGGCGAGCTCCTCCAGAAACCCAAGGTCTTCAAACTGCCCGGGGCCGCCCGTCATACCAAGGCTGGTGCAGTTGACCACAAGGGAGCACCCCTTGGCCTGTCGGCGCAGGGACTCCGGGTCAAAATTCCCGGGGACGGCGATCCCGTGCCGGTCCACCGAGCAGATCTGCGCCGCCCGGGAGAGGGTGCGGTTGGCCACGGTGACCTGTTCTGCCCCCGTTTGGCACAGTTTGGCCACCACTGCCTTGGCGGCGCCGCCGGCGCCCAGCACCAGCACCCGGCGACCGGCCGGGTCCATACCTCCCTCACGCAGGGCCTGCACAAAGCCATCCCCGTCGGTGTTGTAGCCGTAGGTGCGCCCGGCCCGGATGCACACGGTGTTCACCGCACCGAACTGCCGGGCATCCTCGGACAGCTCGTCCATGAGCGGGACAAGGTTTTCCTTGTGGGGAATGGTGGCGTTGAAACCGTCATACCCCTCCCGTTTGGCCTGTTCCAGCCAGCCGGCGGTGTCCATGCGCGCCACCCACCGGGCAGTGTACTCCCCCTCCAGCCCTGCCGCCCGGAGCATGGCGTTTTGGATCGCAGGGGACTTGGAGTGCCCCACCGGATCACCAATGACACACAGCCGGATCATGCCTTGCCCTCCAGAAACCAGTCCATGGCCATGAGATAACCGTCAAAGCCGTGCCCGTACAGCTGGCCCACGCAGGCGGGGGCGGTCACGGAAACGGCGCGGAAGCTCTCCCGCTGGTCGATGTTGGAGATATGCACCTCATAGGCGGGCACATCCACCGCCTTGAGCGCGTCCAGAATGGCGTAGCTGTAATGGGTGTAGGCGGCGGGATTGATGATAATGGCGTCGTACACCCCGTCGGCGGCGTGGATGGCGTCGATAATGGCCCCTTCATGGTTGGACTGGAAAAAATCGGCGGTGGAGCCGTTTTTCCCGGCGTGTTGGCGTATCATCCGACACAGGGCGTCATAGGTGCGGTCACCGTAAATGCCCGGCTCCCGCTTGCCCAACAGGTTCAGATTCGGGCCGTTGATGATGAGGAACTTCATTGTCCGCACTCCTTTTCATAGATGGCGGCGATCTGCCGCGCCGCCTGCGCGGCGGTGTCGGTGTGGGAGATGGTGTGGTGAGCGTATTTGCGGTAGAGCCCGATGCGCTGTTGGTACAGGTCATAGATGCGCTTGGCGTCCCCCCGGAGCAGAGGCCGGTCGCTCAGGTCCTGCCCGAGGATGGCCTCAAGGTCCCGGTCCCGGAAGAAAATGATGCCCTTTTGGACCAGCGCGCGCATATTCTCCTCCCGCAGGACCATGCCTCCGCCCGTAGCGATGATGACATGCTCCATGGCCGCGGCCTGCTTTGCCGCGGCGGTCTCCTTGTCCCGGAACGCCTGCTCACCCTCTTGGGCGAATATGTCTGGAATTGCCCGGCCCTCCGCCTGCTCCACCATCTGGTCGGTGTCCACCAGCACCATGTGAAGCAGAGCGGACAGTTCCCGGCCCACAGCGGTCTTGCCACAGCCCGGCATGCCGATGAGTACGATGTTTTTCTTCATGGCCGGCCCTCACAAATTGGACGGAAAGTTGCCCAGCAGACGGAAATCCGCCGCCGTCTGGGACAGCTCACGCAAAATGCCGTCCATCTCCGGCGCAGTCACACTGCCGGTAAATTCCAGAAAGAACATATACTCCCAGCTGTGCCCGGGCATGGGTCGGGACTCCAGCTTGGTCATGTTCAAGCCGTTGCCGGCGAAGATGGTCATGATGCGGTGCAGACTGCCCGCCTCATGGGGTACGGAAAAGACGGTGCTGATTTTATCCGCCCCGTCACGCAGTTCCATCACCGGAGAGACCACCACAAAGCGGGTGGTGTTGTGGGCGTTGTGATTGGTGCCGCGCACCAGAATCTCCAGCCCGTACAGCTGTGCCGCCCGGGCCGAGCAGATGGCCGCTTTGGTGACGTCTCCGGTCTGGGCCACATACCGGCCCGCCCCTGCGGTATCCGCGCAGGGCACCTGTACCCAGTCGGGATGGGTGCTGAGGAAGCGGTCGGACTGGAACAGCCCCTGCTCGTGGGAATAGACGTGGGTGATGGTGTCCAGACTCGCCCCTTTGGGGACCATGAGGCAGTGCTCCACCTTGACGGTGGTCTCCCCCACGATGTGGAATTCATACTGGGTCATCAGGTCGTACACCTGACGAATGGCGCCGCTGGTGCTGTTCTCGATGGGTAGCACGGCGTAGTCCGCCTCTCCCTTTTTCAGCGCTTCGAACACGTCCTCAAACTGCTCCAGCCCCACGTTTTCCGACGTGTCACCGAAAAAGTTCACACAGGCCATCTCGCTGTACGCCCCGGCCACACCCTGATAGACCACCCGCGGCCGGCACACCGGCGTGCGGGCGGCGGCAATGGCCCGGCGGCACCGCTCATAGGCGGGGTCGTCTCCTGTCTCCCGGACCAGTCTGCGCTGACGGCGGCGGCTGACCGCCATCAAATTCTCAAACAGGGCGGCAAGGTCCGCTCTCATCCCCTCGTCCCGGGTCAGGGCCGCCTTGGCCGCCAGCACCTCCTGCTCCCGCTGGGCGTCCAGCACGGGCAGGCCGTGGGCCAGCTTGTACTGCCCCACCTTATCCACCACGCCCATGCGCTGCTGGAACAGGTGGGCCAGCTGTCGGTCGATACTATCGATTTGCTCGCGGTACTGCTTGAGTTCTTCCACGAAAAACACCTTCTTTAACCTATGCCCAGCAGCTGGCAGGCGGCCAGCGCCGCGGCCGCCTCGATGACCGGGACGGCCCGGTGGACCACGCAGGGGTCGTGCCGCCCGTTCAGCTCCAGCTGGGCGTTCTCCATCTTCGCCATGTCCACGGTAAACTGGGTGCGGGCAATGGAGGGGGTGGGCCGCATGGTCACCTCAAAGACTATGGGCATGCCGTTGGTAATGCCGCCGTTGACGCCGCCGGCGTTGTTCTGCTCGGCCTTCACCGAGCCGTCGTCGTCCACATAGAGCGGGTCGTTGGCTTCCGACCCACGCATGAGGGAAAATGCCGCACCCGCGCCGAAGGCCACCGCCTTCACCGCCGGGACTGCAAACAGATACTGGGAGAAAATTCCCTCCACATTCAGGCCGAAGCCGGGCGAGCCAACACCCGCGGGCAGGCCGAACACCATGCACTCAATGCTGCCCCCCACGCTGTCCTGCTCGTTCTTCGCTTCCAGAATGGCGTCCTGCATCTCCTGCCCTGCGGCATCGTCCAGAACGGGAAAGTCCTTGTCCGCCACCGCCAGCAGGCAGTCCATATCCTCCGCCACCGCGTCGTTGATGCCGTAGATGGAGCTGATATGAGCGCCTACACGGATGCCCCGCTGGGCCAAGATCTGCTTGGCCCCCGCTCCGGCGAAGACCAACGGCGCGGTCAGGCGGCCGGAAAAGTGTCCGCCCCCCCGGTAGTCATTGAAGCCACCGTAGCGCACATGGGCCGGCCAGTCCGCATGACCGGGCCGGGCCAGGTCCTTGGTAGCCGCATAGTCCCCGGACCGGGTGTCCGTGTTCTCAATGACGGCACACAGGGGCGCACCGGTGGTCCTGCCCTCAAACACACCGGACAGGATGTTCGGCTCGTCCCCCTCCCTGCGGGCGGTGGACACCGCGCTCTTGCCCGGTCGGCGCCGGTCCATCTCCTTTTGGATGGCGGCCATGTCCAGCGCAAGGCCCGAGGGTACGCCCTCCAGCACCACGCCGATGGCCGGGCCGTGGGATTCTCCGAAGATACTGTATTTCATAGCAGTCAACTCCTAACGATTTTGCCGCCCAACCCTTCATACTCCACCCAGAAGGTGGGGTAGGACTTGGCCACACATTCCCCACCAAGGACGGTGACGGGCCGCTGACACCGGGTGGCGGCGATGGCCGCCATCATGGCGATGCGGTGGTCGTTGTAGCTTTCCACCGCCACGCCCCCCGCAAGGCTCTCCCGACCCACAATGGTCAGCCCGTCAGCCCACTCGGTCACGTCCGCGCCCAGCCTGCCCAGTACGTGGGTGACCGCCGCAAGCCGGTCGCTCTCCTTGATGCGCAAACGGGCGGCATTGACGATACTCGTCGTTCCCCGCCGCACCGCCGCCATGGCGGCAAGGGCAGGGACAAGGTCGGGACACTGGGACACGTCCAGCTCCACGTCACCGGGAGCAGTCAGCTGTGCAAACTGCGCGGCAATCACGCGGTCGCCCTGGGCGGATGTCTCGCTGAGGCCCTCAATGTCCACGTCGCTGCCCAGCGCCTTTGCCGCGTACCAGAAGGCCGCCTGGGACCAGTCCGCCTCCACCTGTACCCCGGCAGCACGATACTGCTGGCCGCCGGGAACAACCAGGGTCTGTTCTCCCTCCCAGTCGATGCGCACACCAAACTGCGCCAGCGCTTGCAGTGTCATATCCACATAGGCGCAACTCTCCAACGGTGTGGTAATGACAATACGGCTGTCCCCTTCCAGCAGGGGCAGGGCATACAGAAGTCCGGTGATAAACTGGCTGGACACGTTGCCGGGCAGCGTGTAAACTCCCGGTTTCAGTTCGCCTTTTACGGTGAGCACCCCGCCGGTTTGTTCATAGAAGATGCCCTTTTCCTCGAACATATCGAAATAGGGCTGCTGGGGCCGCTCCATGAGCCGTCCGCGACCGGTGAAGCTGCCGCCCCCCGCCACCGCAAGGGCGATGGGGATAAGAAAACGCAGGGTCGAGCCGCTCTCACCGCAGTCGAAGCTCAATGCTCGACTGCGGTCCATCCCGCTGCCACGCCCCACCACGTGCAGGGCATCTATCCCCCACTGCACCCGCGCCCCAAGGGCACAAATGCAGGCGATGGTGGCCTCAATGTCTTTGGACGGGGCCAGTCCGGAAATCACACTCTCCCCCTCAGCCAGGGCTGCCGCCA
>JAZNMM010000064.1:0-18925 GCA_045579605.1 Lawsonibacter sp. | reverse complement strand
CCCCGACCTGCGCAGCAAGGTCTGCGGTGCCATGCAGCGCCTGCCTCTGGACGGCTGGGGCCCAATGGGGAGATAACAGTTATGAGTTATGAGTTTAGAGTTTAAGATAAAAAGCGAGGTGCAAAGCACCTCGCTTTTTATCTTACTTAACTTTTTCGAGCTTTTCCTTGCCGCCCATGTAGGGACGCAGGGCCTCGGGGATGGTGACGGAGCCGTCGGCCTGGAGGTGGTTCTCCAGGAAGGCGATCAGCATGCGGGGAGGCGCCACCACGGTGTTGTTCAGGGTGTGGGGCAGATAGGTGCCGGGCTCGCCCTTGACGCGCATCTTCAGCCGGCGGGCCTGGGCGTCGCCCAGGTTGGAGCAGGAGCACACCTCGAAGTACTTCTGCTGGCGGGGGGACCAGGCCTCGATGTCACAGGACTTGACCTTCAGGTCGGCCAGGTCGCCGGAGCAGCACTCCAGCTGACGCACGGGGATGTCCAGAGAGCGGAACAGCTCCACGCTGTAGCGCCACATCTTTTCATACCAGTTCATGGAGTCTTCGGGCTTGCAAACCACCACCATCTCCTGCTTTTCAAACTGGTGGATGCGGTACACGCCGCGCTCCTCGATGCCGTGAGCGCCCTTCTCCTTGCGGAAGCAGGGGGAGTAGGAGGTCAGGGTCTGGGGCAGGCTGGCCTCGGGGATGATCTGGTCGATGAACTTGCCGATCATGGAGTGCTCGGAGGTGCCGATCAGGTACAGGTCCTCCCCCTCGATCTTATACATCATGGCGTCCATCTCGGTCTGGGACATAACGCCCTCCACCACGTTGCCGTGGATCATGAAGGGAGGGATGCAGTAGATGAAGCCCTTGTCGATCATAAAGTCCCGGGCATAGGCCAGAATGCCGGAGTGCAGGCGGGCGATGTCGCCCATGAGGTAGTAGAAGCCGTTGCCCGACACCCGACCGGCGCTGTCCATGTCGATGCCGTTGAAGCGCTCCATGATCTCGGTGTGGTAGGGAACCTCAAAATCGGGGGTGACAGGCTCGCCGAAGCGCTCCACCTCCACGTTGAACTCGTCGCTCTCCCCGATGGGGACGGAAGGATCGATGATGTTGGGGATAGAGAGCATGATTTTGCGGATCTTTTCCGCCAGCTCGGTCTCCTTGGCCTCCAGAGCGGCCAGCTCATCGGCGTTGGCCTTGACCTGAGCCTTTACGGCCTCGGCCTCTGCCAGCTTGGAGGGGTCCTTCTTGGCCTGACCCATGAGCATGCCCACCTGCTTGGACAGGCTGTTGCGGGCGGAGCGCAGCTCGTTGGCCCGGGTCATAGCGGCGCGGTTTTCCTCGTCCAGTGCCAGCACCTCGTCCACCAGCGGCAGCTTGGCGTGCTGGAATTTCTTCTCAATATTTTCTTTTACAAGCTCGGGGTTTTCTCGAATGAATTTAATGTCAAGCATGCTCTATTTCTCCCTTTTTGACGAAATTAAAAACAAAATTCATTAAAACAGAGCGTCGTGCACCGCGTCGAACTGCTCTCTGGGAGAGCGGTAGGACGGGTCGACCAAAGGCTGGTCAGACAGCTTGTCCACCAGGTCGGTGGACTCAAAGGCGCGGATCAGCTCCCGGGCGGAGGAGTAGCGTCCGCGATAATATTCCCGCTGAATGCGCCACAGCCAGTCCATGGCCAGCAGCTGGTCCTCCTGCTCCTGAGCGGCCTGCTCCTGGGCATCCAGCTGCTCCTGCAGGGCCTGGTTGTCATCCAGCAGCTGCTGGTTGCGCTCAAGGATGTTATGGATGGTCTGGCTGGCGGAGGTGCCGCTGTTTTGCAGGCCGGTGATGACCTCCAGGTCGGACTGCCGCTGCTGCATGAAGTAGGAGATCACCAGCAGCAGAAACGCAGTCAGGAACAATATGACCATATAACTGACTATATTACTGTTGCTTTTTGCAGAAACAGACACTCTTTTCGCGGGAACTGATTCCGGCGCATTCTCCGGGGTTGGGGTGGTGTTTATCTGGTCCGGTGTCAAATCAATTGCCTCCCTTCACCTGTTCCAGCAGGTCGAGCAGAGCGGTCAGGTCCTCGGTGTTGTAATAGCTCAGCTCGATGCGGCCTTTGCCGCCCTTGCCGGAGATGATGCGCACCTTGCGGTCCAGACGGGAGGTGAGGACCTTTTCCGCTTCGGCCAGATAAATGCGAATGTCGCCGGCCGGGTCGGTGCGCTTGGATGAAGTGGCCGATTTGGGCTGCTGCAAGGTTTTGACCAGAGCTTCGGTTTCCCGGACGGACAGCTCCCGGGAGGCGGCCATCTGAGCGGCCATGATCTGCAGCTCCCCGGTGGGGGCGGAAAGAATGGCCCGGGCGTGTCCGGCGGACAGAGAGCCCTCTTCCAGCAGGGTGAGTACCGCGTCCGGCAAAGCCAACAGCCGCAAGGTGTTGGCGATGGCAGGGCGGGACTTGCCCATGCGTTGGGCGACTTCTTCCTGGGTCAGACCGTGCTCCTGAATCAGGACCTGATAGCCCTTGGCCTCTTCGATGGGGTTCAGATCTTCCCGCTGAAGATTCTCGATCAGGCCCAGTTCCATGACCTTGCGGTCGTCAGCCTGAATGATAACGGCGGGGATTTCTTCCAGCCCGGCCAGCCGTGCGGCCCGCCAACGGCGCTCGCCGGCGATGATCTGGTAATAGCCGGAAGGGAGCAGGCGAACGGTGAGAGGCTGGATGATGCCGTGGGTGCGGATGGAGTCGGCCAGCTCAGCCAAAGCCTCCTCGTCAAAGCGCTTGCGGGGCTGATTGAGCCCGGGTTCTACCTGTGAAAGGGGCAGAAGCACGGAGCCGGGGGCGCTTTTGCGGTCCGGCTGACCGAAAATCGCATCGTAGCCGTTGCCGACCAGCTGTTCGGACAGGCCGCGCCCCAGAGCGTTACCTGGACGTTTTGCCATAATGCACCTTCTTTGTGTATGTTGGTGTGGTCGCGTCCGGAACGCAATGTTTCACGTGAAACATTGCGCTTCCGCACGGTGGATCACTTGTTTTGCAGGGCAAATTCCTCCGCCAGAGAGGTATAAGCCTCCGCGCCCCGGGAGTGGGCGTCGTAAGCCATAACGGGCTTTCCGTGGCTGGGGGCCTCGGACAGGCGGACGTTGCGGGGGATAACGGTGGCGTATACCTTGCCGGGGAAGAAACGCTTGACTTCTTCGGCCACCTGAATAGACAGGTTGTTCCGGCCGGTGTACATGGTCAGCAGTACGCCCTCCAGTCCCAGCTGGGGGTTCAGACCCTGCCGAATGCGCCGGATGGTGTTCATCAGGTCGCTGAGGCCCTCCAGAGCGTAGTATTCGCACTGGACGGGGACCAGTACGGTATCTGCCGCGCACAGGGCGTTCAGTGTGAGCAGCTCCAGCGAGGGCGGGCAGTCAATGAAAATGAAGTCATAGTCGGGGGAGAGGGCGTCCAGGGCCTGCTTGAGCCGGTATTCCCGGTTTTCCAGGGTGATCAGCTCCATCCCCGCGCCGGCCAGGCCTTTGTTGGAGGGAAGCACGTGGCAGTAGGGCGTAGATACTACGGCTTTTTTTGGCTCAATGGGGCGCACCAGCAGGTCATAGACGTTGGGGGCGGCGTTTTTGTCCACACCCAGACCGGAAGTGGCGTTGGCCTGGGGGTCAAAATCGCACAGCAGCACCCGTCTGCCCAACTTGTGCACGGCGGCAGCCAGATTTACGCAGGTGGTGGTCTTTCCCACGCCGCCTTTTTGGTTGACAATAGCGATGATTTTGGCCATAAGGGTCACCCCCGGAAAAATAGTAATACAGCGAAGGGGTACAAACACCCAATTCTCCTATATTATAGCAACCGACCGGGGGATTTTCAACTGTTTTTGCGGAAATTCCGGGGGAGAGGGGGAGAATGTTTCACGTGAAACACGTCGTCGCCAGCTCCATATCATTCGCCTCCGGCCAAGGGCCGAAGGCTTATTCATTCCGCGGCTCCTCCTTTTCAAAACGAACCCACTTCGTTGGGCTTCGTTTTGATGGGGACGGGGGAGATGGGACGCCAGCTCCATATCATTCGCCTCCGGCCGAGGGCCGAAGGCTCAATCATTCCGCGGCTCCTCCTTCTCAAAATGAACCCACTTCGTTGGGCTTCATTTTGACGGGGACGGGGAAGCTATTTTGGAATCCGGATGGTCAGGCAGATGGCCTCGTCGGTGTCCTGCCGCTGACAGCAGGCATCTACCCCCGCCAGCCGCATCACGGACAGACCCCGGGTGACGGTGTTGAGGAACAGGCGCACATCCTTGATGATGTAGGTGCGCTTGGGTTTGGTCTTTGCAGGGGCGGGGGTGAGCAGGTCGGAGATGTAGCGCTCAGTCTGGGCCACGGTGAGCGATTGCTGGCACACGTGGGCCACGGCCTGGGCCAGTCGGGGGTCGTTTTCCAGCCGGAGCAGGGCGCGGGCGTGGCGTTCGGACAGGCCGCTCCGGCGCAGCTGTTCCAGCAGCTGGGGGGGCAGGCGGAGCAGGCGCAGCTTGTTTGCCACGCAGGACTGGGAGCGACCGATGCGCCGGGCCACCTCCTCCTGAGACAGACAATAGCTGCGCAGCAGCCGTTCCAGCGCCAGCGCCTCCTCCAGAAAGTCCAGGTCCCGGCGCTGCAGGTTCTCCACCAGCGCCAGCAGGGAGGACTGTTGTCCGTCCACCCGAATGGGCAAGCAGGGCACCCGGTCCAACCCGGCCAGCGCCGCCGCTCGCAGACGACGCTCTCCCGCCACCAGCTCCCAGCCGTCCGGGGTGTTTCGCACGGTCAGGGGCTGGAGAACGCCCAGAGCACGAATGGACTGGGCCAGCTCCTCCAGCGCGGTGGGGTCAAAAATCCGACGAGGCTGGTCCGGATTGGGGCGAATGGAATGAATGGGCAGATAGAGCAACCGGTCTTCCCGGTCCTTTTTTTGCAGAAGCATAACAGTACCTCCTCCGGTCGTTTTCCATAAAATACCATATTTTGGAAAAGCAAATGGGGGAAACCGGTCGAGAACTCCGCCAAAAACACAAAAAGAGCCGCCTTTCCCAAGAAAAGCGGCTCTTTGGGGGGGCTTTGGCAGGGAGGATTACAGCAGCCGTTCCAACAGGCGGCGCAGGGGGTGGAAGAGGGTGAGGGCCAGTACAAAATTGCCCGCGCAGTGGGCAAGGTCAAAGGGGATGCCGTTCAGCCACCAGCTCAGAGCGAAGGCGGGCCCGCCCACAACAAGATACACCGGGGTGCACAGCGCGCCGAACAGCAGGCCGAACAGGCCGGCCAGCACCGCCCAGCCCAGGAGGGCGCGCATCTCCCGCAGCAGCCATGCCGCCAGCGCCAGAACGGACCAAATGTAGATGTAGGCGGCACTCCACAAGCCAAGGCCGAACAGGGAAAGCTCCAGCAGGACGTAGACATAGACGGGGAACAGGGCTCTTTTGCCCAAGGTTGCCCCGAACAGCAGCACCAGCAGGGATACCGGCTCGATGTTGGGCAGGGGGGACATGACCAGTTTGGCGGCAAAGGTCATGCCGCCCAGCATTCCGTACAGCGCCGCCTCCCGGGCGGCGGAAGATACCCGCTTATCCAATGGTGTATACCAGACGGAACACCGCGCCGTCCGTCAGGAGGGTGGTGTCGGCCCCTTGCGAGGCATAGGTATCCCCCTCAAAAAGTGACCAATAAGCTTTGTTTAAGGAGTAATCCGCCACTTCTCCGTCCGCTTCGGTGATATAGAGGCCATAGGCGCCCTGCGCGCCCTTCACAAGACCTTCGGCCAGCAGCAGTTCGCCCAGATACTCATCATCCGTGTAATAGTGGAAGGTTTTGGTGGTTTCGTCACTGTGCACCACCGCCACCGTCACCGACTTGACGCCCGGGGTAGGGTCGGGACGGGAGGTCAGGTACAGACCGGCAAACAGGCCGATGACAGCCAGCAGCGCAAGCAGCGCCAGAGTGAGTTTGGTGTTTTTCTTCATATAAGAATTCCTCCCTGCACGAAAAAAGCGGCGTCCCAAAGGACGCCGCAGCCGTTTTTCCGCGCGCAGAATGATATCCACGACCCTGTTGCTCGCAGGGGCGGGGACGCAGCCAAACTTCGTAGGTCTTCTGACTTACGTCTTGGGAATAGACCCGCCGTCCCGCCTTCCCGGAGGCTTCTCCAGTGACCGGCTTTCGCCATGGGACGGTTACAGACGCTTACAGCGGCGGTACCGTTGGGGAATTGCACCCCATTGTCTTGTTCAGCCCGGGCGGTGCAAACGACCCCGCGCGAGCCACGAAGCAGGTATTTGGTTGTCAGAGGAAGTATAGCACAAAAACGGTTCGTTGTAAAGAAAAGGGGCGGCTCTTTCCAGCCGCCCCAAAGAAATTATACCTTTTCGAAGACAGTAGCAACGCCCATGCCGCCGCCGATACACAGGGTGGCAAGGCCGCGCTTGGCGTCCTCCCGCCTGGACATCTCGTGGAGCAGGGTGACGATGATGCGCGCGCCGGAGGCGCCCACGGGGTGACCGATGGAGATGGCACCGCCATTGACGTTCACCTTGCTCATGTCAAAGTCCAGTTCCCGGGCCACGGCGATGGACTGGGCGGCAAAGGCCTCGTTGGCCTCCACCAGATCGATGTCCTTGATGGTCAGGCCGGCCTTTTCCATGGCCTGACGGGAGGCGGGCACAGGGCCAACGCCCATGATTTTGGGATCCACACCACCCTGACCCCAGCCGATCAGCTTGGCCATGGGCTTCAGGCCGTACTTGGCAACGGCCTCGCCGGAGGCCAGTACGATGGCGGCGGCGCCGTCGTTGATGCCGGAGGAGTTGGCGGCGGTGACCCGCTGCTCATGCTTGCGGGCATCGTCGGCATGGACGCCGGTCAGTTCAAAGGTGTGGACGATGTCCTCCTCCACGCCCTCGGGGCCCACGGGGAACGCCCCGCGCAGTTTGGCCACGGACTCGGCGGTGACCCCGGCCTTGGGGTACTCGTCTACCTTGAACTCCACCAGTTCCTTCTTCTTTTTGATCATCACGGGGACGATCTCTGCCTCAAACTTGCCCGCGGCCTGAGCGGCCTCGGCCTTCTGCTGGGAGTTGGCGGCGAACTCGTCCAGCTCCTGACGGGTGATGCCCCACACGTCGCAGATATTCTCGGCGGTGGTGCCCATGTGGTAGTTGTTGTAGGCGTCCCACAGGCCATCCCGGATCATGGTGTCAACGACCTTCTTGTCGCCCATGCGGCCACCCCAGCGCTCGTCGGGCAGGGCGTAGGGGGCGGCGGACATATTCTCGGTGCCGCCGGCCACGATCACGTCCGCGTCGCCGCAGAGAATGGCGCGGGCGCCCTCAATGACGGACTTCATGCCCGAGCCGCACACCATGCCCACGGTGTAGGCGGGGACGGAGTAGGGCAGACCGGCTTTGACCCCCACCTGCCGGGCCACGTTCTGGCCCTGCGCGGCGGTGAGGATACAGCCAAACATCAGCTCATCCACCTGCTCCGGCTTGAGAGCGGCGCGGGTCAGGGCCTCCTTGACCACGGCAGCGCCCAGCTCGGCGGCGGGCACGTCCTTGAGACTGCCGCCGAAGGAGCCCACGGCGGTGCGGCAGCAGCTGACGACATAAACTTCTTTCATAACAAAAACCTCCTGTCAAATGGTTGAGAACGGGGCTGGTTTTCTTTCAGATTTATTATATCGGAGAACATATAGGGAGTGCAACCGGATTTTCTGCGGAAATTGTCCTAAATATCGGCAGATATTGACGGGTTTGTGCAGATGAGACCAGCCCCCGGGCCATTGGGCCCGGGGGCTGAAGGAGGTTATTTTGTTTCCGCGACCACAATGCTCGTGGGTCCGTCCGCGCCACCAATGATGGCGATGTCGGCGGAGTTGGGATTTTCGTAGATCACAGAGGTCAGTTCCTCCGGGTCGTAGCCCATAGAGCCGTAGATCAGCTTGGCCTGCTGCTCCTCGTCCACAATGTCCCGGTACAGGCGCAGGGTGGTGTCCTCGTCCAGAATACCCAGCTGGGTGAGCACCCGGATGGTGTTTTCCGCTTGGGGCGTCAGGGTAATGGACTTGCCGTGGGTGGCATTGTAGTAGGAGGTGGCTACCTCCATCGGCGTGCCGGGGCGGGTATCCCGAGACTGATAGGGAACATTCCAGTAGATGGACAGGTCGGCGGTGCAGGTGTTCAGCTGGCGCTCCTCGTCCAAATCGAAGAGGTAGCGTCTGCCCAGATTTCCCTGTGCAAAGTCCGCCATCACTGCATCGTAGATGGCCAGCAGGGTGGCCTGATGCTGTTCCACCGGAGTGTCCTCGGTCAGGCGGAAATACTCGTTTTTCTTTTCCTCGGTATTCCACAGGCTGGACACCTCCACGTTGACCAGCTTGGTGGGGTCGATTTCATCCAGACCGTAGGCCAGTTTTGCCACCTGTGGGTCGCAGTAGAAGTCCCGGGCGGGTGGCTCCAGTTTGCTGCCCGACTGCACATAAGAGCCGTAGTCCCGGCGCAGGGTGGTGCCGTTGGACAGGGTATAGGTCACGTTGAGGCGGATGTAGTCGCCGGCCCTGCCTACACCGCTGTCGGGATTTTTGTGCTGATCCACAAACCCCTGATGCAAGTTGACGATTTTTTCGATGATGGCGGAGTCCTGCGTTTCAAACTCAAAGTCGCGCCCCCCGTCGTAGGGATGGCTGCCCATGCCGTCCACCTTGACGGACACCACCCGGTTGGCGGCGGGCACGCGGCCCACAAAACCGAAGCCGTCCGTACGCAGGACGGTGAGGCCCACCGCCACCAGCACCAGCAGCACCGCGCAGCCCCGCCATGCCTTCCACACCCGGAAGGACTTTTTCAGCAGCATTTCCGCCACAAAGTAGCCGATGAAGGTCCACAGCAGCAGGCTGCCGGTGAGGCCGAAGGGGGCCTCGAAGCCGAACATGGCATACAGCCAGTAGCCAAAGGACAGCCCGGAGCACAGGGCCACGCCATACTTGAAGATGGGTCGCACCGCGGCTACCGCCACCACATCGCCGGCGGTCTCGATGTGCCGCCTGCGGTAGACCAGCAGGGCAAGCACGGCAAGGACAAGACCCGCCACGGCATAAACGACCAGTTCGCTCACGCCACGCAGGTAATAGCCCAGACCGTCATTGCGCCAGCGCACATTCTCCGCCAGCCGTACCACGGGGGTCAGCCACCAGACCACCTCTTCTGCGGCGGTGGTCATGCCGGCATAGCCGTACAGGAAGGGTTCACACAGCACGTCAAACAGGAGCATAAGCATCGCGGCAAGGAAGTTCAGGATGCCGTAAAAGGCGGGCAGGGCCAGCAGGTGGCCGGTGAACATGGCGCAGAACACGGCAAAAGAGAAGAAGAACAGGCACATTCCGCTCTGGGCCGCCAGCCACACGGAGACCGTGTACAGGTCCACGTAGCCCGAGCACAGGCCCTCCGCTCCCAGCGTCAGCAGCCACACCAGCACGTTGGGGCCCAGCAGGCACACAAGGCCGGACAGGTAATTGGTCAGAAACAGGCCTTTCCGGCGAATGGGCAGGGCGTGCATCATGCCCGCCGAGCGGTTGTTATACAGACAGGAGAACATGGCCATGGCGGCCAGAACGCCAAAGGCAAAGGCCATGAAGGTTCCGAAGCCCTCCAGCAGGTCGGGAATGCCATTGGCAAAGGTCTGCACCTGCTGGATGGGGGTCTCGCCCATCCACAGCTGATTTCTGGACACCACCATCATGCACCGCACGGGCAGGGCGTACACCCAAACAAGGGCGTACAGCGCCCAGATGGGCCAGTAGCGGGTCAGGTTTTTCTTGAATAAGGTGGAATTAAAGAACGATGTCCCGGACTTCATAGTCCTCACCTCCCAACTCGTAAATAAAGATCTCCTCCAGCGTCAGGGGCAGGGCGTCCATGAGCAGGGGATGGCAGGCGGCCAGCTGGCTCTTGACCTGGGCTGCGTTGCCCCGAATGATGAGGGTATGTACCCGGCCCACCCGGGAGGAGTGGAGCAGCTCCAGCCCTGCCGGAAGCTCCGGCAGCTCGGGGGAGTCAAAGACCACCTGCATCTTGACCACGTTGTCCTGCAGGTCGGTGAGGGAGCGCTGAAGCAGCACTTTTCCCTTGGACAGAATGCCCACGTGGTCGCACACGTCCTCCAGCTCCCGCAGGTTGTGGGAGGAGACGAGGACGGTGGTGCCCCGCTGGGCCACGTCGCCCATCAAAAGCGACCACACCTGCCGGCGCATCACCGGGTCAAGACCGTCCACCGGCTCGTCCAGCACCAGCAGGTCGGGCTGACAGCACAGGGCCAGCCAGAAGGCCGACTGCTTCTGCATGCCCTTGGACAGGCGGCGGATGGGGTGCTTTTCGTCTACGGTGGCAAAGGCGTCCTTCAGCGCCTCATACCGCTCCATGCTGAAGTTGGGGTAAATGCCCCGGTAGAACTTCATCATGTCCCGGGTGGTGGCGGAGGTGAAGTAGTACAGCTCATCGGGGATGGAGAAGATGCGCTGTTTCACCACGGGGTTTTCATAAATGGGCTGACCGTCCACTTCAATGGTGCCAGAATCGGGCCGGTACACCCCGGTGATGTGACGCAAAATCGTGCTTTTACCCGCACCGTTTGGTCCAACGAGGCCATAAATGGAGCCCTTCTCCACCTGCATGGTCAGACCGTCCAGGGCCCGAAAGCCGTCAAAGGTCTTGACCACATCGTTGATTTTAATCATGGTTTTCACCCTCCTTTTCCCGGATGTGAGTGCAGATATCCTGGGCGGACACACCCAGATAAGCAAGCTCCCTCACCAATTCGTCCATCTGCTCCAGCAGTTGCTCCCGCCGCCGGGTGTCCACCCCGCTGTGAGGGGCGGCGAAGCTGCCCTTGCCGGGGACGGAGTACACATAGCCCTCCGCCTCCAGCGCCTCGTAAGCCTTCTGAATGGTGTTGGGATTGATGGCCAGCGAGCCGGCCAGCGCACGCACCGAGGGGAGCTTTTCTCCCTCCCGTATGGCCCCGGTCACCACCAGCTTGCGCAGGCCGTCCTTGACCTGCTCGTAGATGGGCCGGGCGTCCCGATAGTCCAAATGGAGCATACGCGCCTCCTTTCTGCCAAACTGTGTTAGCTGTATTAGTACGGTTAAGATAGCACGTGCCGCAGCCTTTGTCAATAAAAAATCCGTTAAATTTTTCCGGCACAGGTGAAAACACCCGCTGGGTGTGTTATAATGTCCGCAAGACTTTGTAGGGGGCGGCCCCCGGACGCCCCAAACCGGGTGCGGGCCGTCGGGACGCCGGCCCCAACACAAGGCAAACGGAAGGCAGGGAGGTCCTCTCTATGTTCACCACCATCGGCTTCATCGGCTGCGGAAATATGGGCGGGGCAATGGCCCGGGCGGTTCGCATGTCCGCCCCGGAGGTGGAGTTGTTTTTTACCAACCGCTCCCGGTCAAAGGCGGAGACCCTTGCGGCGGAACTGGCCGGAGAGGTGCAGAGCAATGCATGGGTGGCCCAGAACTGCAGTCTCATCTTTTTGGGCGTCAAGCCCCAGCTGATGGGTGAGGTTTTGGCGCAGCTCGCCCCTGTTTTGGCGCAGCGCACCGACCGCTTTGTGCTGCTGACCATGGCAGCGGGACTGACCACCCAAACCATCCGCGCCATGGCAGGGGGCGAATATCCCGTAGCCCGCATCATGCCCAACACCCCCTGCGCCATCGGGGCGGGGGTGGTGCAGCTGTGCTGCCTTGACGTGACGGAGGGGGAAAAGGAAGAATTGAAGGCCCTCCTGTCCGGAGCGGGTCTGGTGGACGAACTGGACGAGAGCCTGATTGACGCGGCCTGCGCCGTGTCCGGCTGCGGCCCGGCCTTTGCCTATCTGTTTCTGGAGGGGCTGGCCCGGGGCGGCGTGGGCTGTGGGCTGGGGGAAGAGAAGGCCCTGCTGTACGCTGCCAAAATGCTGGAGGGGGCGGCCAAGCTGGCCCATCAAAGCCACAAAGACCCCGCCGCCCTGCGGCAGGCGGTGTGTTCCCCCGGCGGGGCCACCATTCAGGGGGTCAACCTGTTGGAGCGGGAGAACTTCCCGGAAACCGTGGCACAGGCGGTCAAGGCCGCCTACAAGCGGACGCTGGAATTGAAATGAATCCGTAGGGGCCGGTCCCAGACCGGCCCGTGGGTGGGTCTGGGACCCACCCCTACCACAACGAGGGGGTTTTCGTATGCGTATCGTCGTCAAAGTAGGCACCTCCACCCTTGCCCATCCCACCGGGCGGCTGAACATCCGCCATGTGGAGGAGCTGGTCAAGGTGCTCTCCGACCTGAAAAACGCGGGGCATGAGGTGGTGCTGGTCTCCTCCGGCGCCATCGGCATGGGCGTGGGCAAGCTGAACCTGCCCGGCAAGCCCGCCGATATGCCCACCAAGCAGGCCGCCGCCGCCGTGGGTCAGTGTGAGCTGATGTATACATACGATAAACTGTTCGCCCAGTATAACCACACGGTGGCCCAGATCCTGCTTACCGGCGAGGACATTGACCATACCGACCGGCGGCAGAATTTTGAAAACACCATTTACCGTCTGCTGGAGCTGGGCGCCCTGCCTGTCATCAACGAGAACGACACCGTTGCCACCGCCGAAATTAAGGTGGGCGACAACGACACCCTGGGCGCCATCGTGGCCTGCACCGTGAAGGCCGACCTGCTGGTGCTGCTCAGCGACATTGACGGCCTGTACACCGCCGACCCCCGCAAGGACCCCAAAGCCTCCCTCATCCCCGTGGTGGAGGAAGTGACCGCCGACATCGAGGCTCTGGGCGGCGGAGTTGGCTCCGGTCTTGGCACCGGGGGCATGGCCACCAAGCTGCGTGCGGCCAAAATGGTTACCGCCAACGGCTGCGACATGATCATTGCCAACGGAGAACACCCCGCCGCGCTCTACGATATTGTGGAGGGCAAGGCGGTAGGGACCCGTTTCCTTGGGAAACGGCAATAACCGGCTGGATTTTATTTAACTTGTTTGATGGGGTGAGACTATGCCCGCGATTCTGCTGCCGTCCTTTCTGCTGTACTGCTTTGTGGGTGCCATTACCCCCGGACCGGCCAATCTGTGTTCCTTGTCTGCCGCCTTGCGCTATGGCAAAAAGGCCGCTCTGCGCCAATGGCGGGGGCTGTTCACCGGTTTTGCCGTGATCTCCCTGTCGTCGGCGCTGATCACTTGGCTGCTGGGAACGGCATTTAACCGCTATGTGGGCATGCTGTCATGGGTGGGCGCGGCCTACATCCTGTGGCTGGCGTGGCAGACGCTGCGGGACAGCGGCCATGCCGCCCCCGCCGCCGACCCGGCCAAGCCGTGCTTCCGCACCGGCCTGCTGCTGCAGATGACCAATGTAAAGGTGATGATCTACTGCCTGAGCATCATGGCCATCTATGTCCTGCCCTACACTGACTCCCCTTGGGCGTTGTTTGCTATGGGCGTTTTTCTTCCCTTTACCGGTCCGATTGCCAATCTGGTGTGGCTTTTTGCCGGTGCCGGACTGCAAAAAGTCTTTGCCGACTACCGCAAGGCGGTAAATATTGTTATGGCCATCGCGCTGGCGGCCTGTGCCGTCAGTCTGGTGTGGCCTCATTAATGGGAGGATGTCTATGACTACCATGGAACTGCTGACCCGGGCCAAGGCCGCCAAAGGGGCCATGGCGCTGGCGGAAACGGACACGAAAAATAAGGCCCTGCTGGCCATGGCAGAGGAGCTGCTGGTGGGACAGGAAGACATTCTGGCCGCCAATGCCCTCGACCTGAACGCGGCAAAGGGCACGGTGTCCGACGTGATGCTGGACCGCCTTGCCCTGAGCGGCGAGCGCATCGCCGGCATGGCCGAGGGCATGCGGCAGGTGGCCGCCCTGCCCGACCCGGTGGGTCAGGTGCTGCGCCGGGTGGACCGCCCCAATGGGCTTGTCATTGCGCGCACCGCCGTCCCCATGGGCGTCATCGCCATCATTTACGAGAGTCGGCCCAACGTCACCTCCGACGCGGCGGCGCTGGCCCTGAAGGCCGGTTCTGCCTGCGTACTGCGGGGGGGCAAGGAGGCCCACCGCTCTGCCACAGCCATCGTCAAATGTCTGAAGCGAGGTCTGGAGCGGGCCGGTCTGCCCGCCGACGCGCTGGCTTTGGTGGAGGACACCAGCCGAGCATCTGCCAACGAACTGATGACCGCCAGCGGCTACGTGGACCTGCTCATCCCCCGGGGTGGCGCGGGGCTTATCCGGGCCTGCGTGGACAACGCCACCGTCCCCGTCATCGAAACGGGCACGGGCATCTGCCACATCTATGTGGACAAAGCCGCCGACCCTGCCATGGCGCTGGACATCGTCACCAACGCCAAGTGCAGCCGCCCCAGCGTGTGCAACGCCGCCGAGGTGTGTCTGGTGCATAAGGACATCGCGCCCCAGTTCCTGCCCGCCCTCCGTGAGCGGCTGGTGGACGGGCGCAAGGGCGCGGGGCTTGCCCCCGTGGAGCTGCGGCTGGACGAGGGAGCCGCCGCCATCATCGAGGGCACTCCCGCCTCCCATACGGACTTTGACACGGAGTTTTTGGACTATATCATGGCGGTCAAGGTCGTGGACAGTGTGGACGCGGCCATGGCCCACATCGCCGCCCACTCCACCGGCCACTCCGAGTGTATCATCACCGGCGACGAGGCTGCCGCCCACCGCTTCCTGTCCGGCGTAGATGCCGCCGCCGTGTACCACAACGCCTCCACCCGGTTCACCGATGGGGGCGAGTTCGGCCTGGGCTGCGAGATGGGCATCTCCACCCAGAAGCTCCACGCCCGGGGACCCATGGGACTGGAGGAGTTGTGTTGTTACAAATATGTGGTGCGGGGAACGGGTCAAATTCGTTAAAAATATTTTGAGAAAAGAGTAAAAATATTTGCCGTTCTATGGTATAATAGCGATAACAGGAAATTTCATAGCTTACAGGAGGGCACTGCCATGGACGATGCACTCATGACCAAGCGCAGCGCGCTGCAGGCGCAGGGCGTGATTATGATGGAGCCCGCCGCTGTGTGGGTGGAGGAGCAGGTCACCGTGGGCAAAGGCACCGTGCTGCTGCCCGGCACCATTCTGCGGGGCAAGACCGTGGTGGGAGAAAACTGTACCATCGGCCCCAACGTGATGCTCACCGACACCATCGTGGAGGACAACGTGACTGTCAACACTGCCCAGGTGGAGGAAAGCATCCTGCGCAAGGGCAGCGAGATCGGCCCCTACACCCACATCCGTCCCCACTGCGACGTGGGGGAGGGGTGCAAGGTGGGCGCCTTCGTCCAGCTGAAAAACTGCAATCTGGGCAAGGGCACCAAGATGGCTCACCTGACCTATGTGGGTGATGCGGACGTGGGCGAGCGGGTCAACTTCGGCTGCGGCACCATCACCTGCAACTATGACGGGGTTTCCAAGCACCGCACCGTCATCGGAAACGACTGCTTTGTGGGCTGCAACACCAATCTGGTGGCTCCTGTCACCCTGGCAGACGGTGTGTACACCGCCGCCGGCTCCACCGTCACTCAGGACGTGGAGGCGGACGCGCTGGTCATCGCCCGCACCCGGCAGTCCGTCAAGCCCGGTTGGGCGGCGGAGCACCGGAAAAAGAAAGCAAAAAAGTAACAGCATGCGGTCCCACCGCATGGGGAGAAAAGAGAAAAAACTGGAAGGAAGTTGAACTATGATCGCACACGGCAAGGACATCAAGATCTTTACCGGCAACTCCAATCCCGAGCTGGCAAAGGAGATCTGCAAGGAGCTGGGCATCGCCCTGGGCAATTCCGAGGTGGGCCGATTCTCCGACGGGGAGAACTTCGCCTCCATCTACGAGACCGTCCGCGGCTCTGACGTGTTTGTGGTGCAGTCCACCTGCTCCTTTGAAAAGGACGGCAAGCTGTACTCCGTCAACGACGCGCTCATGGAACTGCTCATCATGATCGACGCCCTCAAGCGCGCCAGCGCCGGCCGCATCACCGCCGTCATCCCCTATTTCGGCTATGCCCGGCAGGACCGCAAGACCAAGCCTCGTGACCCCATCTCCGCCAAGCTGGTGGCCAATCTCATCACCCGCGCCGGCGCCGACCGGGTGCTGACCATGGACCTGCACGCCAACCAGATCCAGGGCTTCTTCGACATTCCCGTGGACAACCTGCTGGGCTCTCCCATTTTTGTGGACCACTTCTTCCGCAAGTACGCCGCCGTCCATGCGGACACCATGGTCGTCTCCCCCGACGTGGGCAGCGTGGCCCGCGCCCGTGCCTTCGCCCAGAAGCTGGAGATGCCCATGGCCATCGTGGACAAGCGCCGTCAGAAGGCCAACTCCTCCGAGGTCATGAACATCATCGGCGATGTGAAGGATAAGCACGTCATCCTGCTGGACGACATGGTGGACACCGGCGGCTCCCTGTGCCACGCGGCGGACGCGCTGGTGCGCATCGGCGGCGCCAAGGACGTGACCGCCTGCGCCACCCACGGTGTGCTCTCCGGCAAGGCCATCCAGAACATCTGCGACAGCGAGCTGGACGAGGTCATCTTCCTGAACACCGTGCCCGGCAAGCCCAACGTCAACTGCGACAAGATCAAGTACATCTCCGTGGCCCGCATGTTTGCCGAGGCCATCAGCCATATCTTTATGGAGACTTCCGTTTCCACTCTGTTCAACTAAAATCCAATAATGGGCGGGCATTGCCCGCCCATTATTTATGAGGTAGACTATGTTTTTCAAGAAATCCGGCGGCGTGGACTGGCTGCTGGTCTGTCTGGGCAACCCCGGCGACCAGTACGAGAACACCCGGCACAACGTGGGCTTCATGGTGGCAGATGAGGTGGCCGAGCGGCTGCGCGTGCCCATCCAGAAGCTGAAATACAAGGCCCTGACCAATACCGTCACCCTGGGCGGGCAGAAGGTGCTGGTCATGAAGCCCGTCACCTACATGAACTTGTCCGGTGAGGCGGTGCGGCAGGCGGCGGACTTTTACAAGGTCGCCCCCGACCACGTGCTGGTGGTGTCCGACGACACGGCCCTGGCCGTGGGCAAGCTGGGTATCCGCAAGGGCGGATCCGCCGGCGGGCACAACGGCCTGAAAAGCATCATCCAGCATCTGGGCACCGACCAGTTTCCCCGCCTGCGCCTTGGGGTGGGGGAGAAGCCCCACCCGGACTACGACCTGGCCGACTGGGTGCTGGGCAAGTTCCAGGGGGAGGACAAAAAGCAGGTGGACGGCGCGGTGAAAAAGGCCGCCGACGCCATCGAGTGCATCCTCTCTCAAGGGCTGGATAAGGGCATGAACAAGTTCAATGGATAAAAAATGACCGTGTGGCTGTGCCACACGGTCATTTTGCTTGCATGAGAGGTCAACTATCGTACTCGACACAGCAGAGAAGGCCGGTATCCAGATCAAAGATTGCCGCAAAGCAATCGGAAAACGGTTCTTCGATCAAGGCAAAGGCTTCGTCCCGATAGGTCCACAATATGTTGTCCGATTTCAGCGCAGGTGTTGCTGCAGGGATAAGCCCCAGTTTTTTCTGTGCTTCTGCGTGAGGAGAGGCGGTCCAGAAGCCTTCTGCCACTAACGCGTCTCCAAACGTCTGCACAGACTCCCGGGGGATTTGTGCCACCACAATAGCGACCCCCTCGCTGCGAAAAAGCCCCTTATGGGTATCTGTTTGCTGGATGATTTGGGTTCCATCCGGAAACGGTACTTTCCAATCAAATGGCATGTTCATTGTCCATACACCGTACACAAAAAAACCGCAAAACAGCAGCAAGGGCAAAAGCACAAAAAAGAAGATTAGCCCCCAAACAAAAAGCGGGTATGTGGAGATGCAATTTTTCTTCATGGTGATACCTCACGATTAGGTGGATTGTTATGATGATGGATCATTCGTTTGGATTCAGGAGTAAAACATGGTTTTTCCGGCAAATGGTTTCTACCACAGACTGAACGGATGCTATATCAACGGCATCTGTATTCACATTGATTTCCAATGAGGTAGGGCCATATTTGAAATGTCGCAGTTTCATATCATATTGAAACGAGTTCACTCTCGCCAACGAAGCCTCGGCATCCAAGTCCCGACACTCTTGCGGCAACACATAAAAACAATCAAAGAGTTGACTGCCTGGGCGGTATACGGTGTAATACTTTTCTGTTAACAACTGCAGGTTCTCGTCATGTCCAACGGTCAAATACACCAGATGTTGCTTTGTTTTCAAAAGCGTAGAGGTATCCGGCTGCGTTTCTTGCAGGAAGTGAAAGTAATACTCCGAAAAAGTTTCGATCGACTTCTTTCGTCCTTCATAATAATAGCTTTCAGGCGAACGGATATCGGTAAGGACCAACTTTTCCCGACACAACGCCGTTAAGATTTTCAGCCCGAGGTCAATGGCAACAGGGTCGCTCTCATTCCAGTTCGGGCCAAATTCATAGTGTAGGAAATTGGTGGGCAGATGCTCGTGGTCGGCCGGTTTGCGGCACATAAACTGCATACTCCCCTCGGGCGGCCAATCATCCGGGACCGGGGTGAACGAAAATCTCTTTTTGTTGAAAAGAAGGTTGAAAATTGACATAGTTAATTCTCCACATATGTGATATCGACAATGTATTCAGCCAATCGGCTGCCACCGATGGAGCCAACAATTCCACCCGCGAGGCTGAGGATGGGGATGGCGAAAGGTGCGGCAGGTCCGGTGGCTGCGCCGATTATCCCTCCCGCTTTTGCCAATAATGCAGCGCCTGCCCAGCTGCCGCCAATGCTCACAGCCGTAGACACCGTTGTTTTTCCTAATTTCTTGTCCGCATCGTTAAGGTCTGCGTTGACCGCAAGACCCAACTCCAAAACATCCAGTGCGATGCCGCACACGAGCAAAACTTTGCCT
>JAZNMM010000063.1:0-5036 GCA_045579605.1 Lawsonibacter sp. | reverse complement strand
ATCGCCGGCGCCGTCCACGATGATGGTGTTCTCCTTGGTGATCTTCACCTGACGGGCCTGGCCCAGCTGGAACAGCTGCGCTTCCTTCAGCTCCAGCCCCACCTCGGAGGAGATGACGGTGCCGCCGGTGAGGATGGCGATCTCCTGCAGCATCTCCTTGCGGCGGTCACCTAAGCCGGGGGCCTTGACGCAGGCCACATTCAGAGTGCCGCGCAGACGGTTGACGATCAGGGTGGACAGGGCCTCGCCCTCCACGTCCTCGGCGATGATGACCAGCTTCTTGCCGGACTGCACTACCTGCTCCAGCAGGGGCAGCAGCTCCTGAATGGCGGAGATCTTCTTGTCGGTGATGAGGATGAGGGCGTCGTCCAGAACGGCCTCCATCTTCTCGGTGTCGGTGACCATATAGGGGGTGATGTAGCCCCGGTCAAACTGCATGCCCTCCACGACCTCGGAATAGGTCTCGGCGGTCTTGGACTCCTCCACGGTGATCACGCCGTCGGCGGAGACCTTCTCCATAGCCTCGGCAATGAGCTGGCCGATGGTGGCGTCGCCGGAGGAGACAGTGCCCACCCGGGCGATGTCCTCAGTGCCGTTGACCTTCTGGCTGTTGGCCTGGATGGCCTCGATGGCCGCCTGGGTGGCCTTGGCAATGCCCTTCTTCATGACCATGGGGTTGGCGCCGGCGGCCAGGTTTTTCAGACCCTCGCGGATGATGGCCTGGGCCAGCAGGGTCGCGGTGGTGGTTCCGTCGCCGGCCACGTCGTTGGTCTTGGTGGAGACTTCCTTCACCAGCTGAGCACCCATGTTCTCAAAGGGGTCCTCCAGCTCGATCTCCTTGGCGATGGTCACGCCGTCATTGGTGATGAGGGGGGCACCGAACTTCTTGTCCAGCACCACGTTGCGGCCCTTGGGGCCCATGGTGATCTTCACGGTGTCAGCCAGCTGATTGACACCGCGCTCGAGGGCCTTGCGGGCCTCCTCGCCGTAGCAGATGATTTTAGCCATAAAGCATTACCTCCAGAAATTATTCCACGATCGCGAGAATGTCGCTCTGACGCACGATGGTCAGCTCCTCGCCGTCGATCTTCACCTGGGTGCCGGAGTACTTGCCGGTGATGACCTTGTCGCCCACCTTCACGGACATGACGACCTCCTTGCCGTCCACCATGCCGCCGGGGCCAACGGCCAGCACTTCGGCCACTTCGGGCTTCTCCTGAGCGGCGGCGGTGAGAATGATGCCGCTCTTGGTGGTCTCCTCTGCCGCCACCATCTTCAGGATGACGCGGTCGGCCAAAGGTTTCAGATTCATAGTGTGTTCCTCCTTATATCATTGCAGTTGTCAGCGAAATTGATTTAGCACTTAAAAAGCAAGAGTGCTAACGACAATATAGATAATACCTGTAAACACAGGAAAAATCAACCCCTAATTTTGAAAAAACCGGGCGAAAGAGCAAAAATTTACCGTCCGTTCACAAAGAAACTTTTTCGGGCGGGGCCTGAGTGCTAAATTCGACGGCATACGAAGCCTGGGCGGGGTAGAAGAAGTTGATTTTACGTTCGGACAGACGGACGGTAAAGGAGGTGTCCCGAATGACCTCTCCGTCCACCACGGCGGTGATCTCTTCCTCGGAACGGAAGGAGATGGACTGACCGTGGTAGTCGGTGACAAAGCGGGGCAGTTCCTTATACCGGCCCGAGGCGTACTTGCCCAGCAGGGCGGGGAGCTGGTAGAGGGATACCTTATTCACGTGGAGCATATCCAGTACGCCGTCATCGGGCATAGCCTCGGGCACGGGCATGAAGCCGCCGCCGTAATAGCGCCCGTTGCACACGCACAGCAGGGCGGAGGGGCCGTCCAGCACCCGGTCGCCCATTTCCACGTGCAGGGGGCGGGAAATACCTTTGAACAGCACGTGCTCCAGCAGGGACAGCACATAGGCTCCCATGCCGGACACAAAGTGCCACCGCTTGTAGCGGTGCACTCCCGCGCCGATACGGGCATCCACTCCGGCACACACCATATCTATGCCCAGCTTGCCGTTGCAGTCGATCAGGTCAAAGGGGGTCTGCGGACCGTTGGCCAGCGATTCCAGATCATAAAACAGTTCCCGGTAGTTTGGGCCGAAAATTTTGAGAAAGTCGTTACCCGTTCCCTTTGGGACACAGGTGACTGCCACGTTGTCGTAGCCCGCCGCGCCGTTGACCACCTCGTTGAGGGTGCCGTCACCGCCGCAGGCGTAGATGCGCAATTCTTCGCCGGCCTGGGCGGCGGCCCGGGCGATGCGCTGGGCATCACCCGCCTCTTTGGTGTAGACCACCTCATGGGCGAAGGACAGCGTGGTCAGCAGTTTGTCCAGTTCGGCCGTGGAGGCTTTTTTGCCTGCGGCGGGGTTGATGATGAATAGGTGTTTCATGCCCGATCCCCTCTCTTTATTTGGATGTGGGGTGCGATCAGAGATACATAAAAAGGTCGCATTTCAGCATACCATTATAAAGTTTCCGCTTTTTGTCCGCCTGCTTGCCAAAGGTGCGCTCGAACTCCGTGTGGGAGGAGAGCAGATACAGCTTCCAGCCCTCGGGGAATTTGTCATACGCCTTGCCAAAGGCGCGGTACAGGTCTTCGGCCTCCCGGCGCTCCATGATGCGCTCGCCGTAGGGCGGGTTGGTGACGATGCGTCCGTACAGACCGCCCCAGTGGAAGCGGGTGGCGTCGGACACTTCAAAACTGATCAGGTCGTCCACCTCGGCAAGGCGCGCATTGTGCCGGGCCAGCTCCACCGCGGCGGGGTCCAGGTCGCCGCCCCAGATCTCATAGTGGCCGTTAAATTCCTTGTCCAGGGCCTCCTGTGCCGCTTCCAGCCACAGCTTTTTGTCCAGCCACGCCCACTTTTGGGCGGAGAAGGAGCGGTTCAGGCCGGGGGCGCGGTTTTTGGCGATGAGGGCGGCCTCGATGGGAATGGTGCCCGAGCCGCAGAAGGGGTCGCACAGGGGATCACGGCCCCGGTAGCGGGACAGCAGGACCATGGCGGCGGCCAGGGTCTCCCGCAGGGGGGCAACCACACCCTGTGCCCGATAGCCCCGCTTGTGCAGGCCTGCGCCGCTGGTGTCCAGCATGAGGGTGGCGGTGTCCTTCATAATGGAGAACTGGATCTGATACACCGGCCCGGTCTCGGGCAGGGTCTGCATGCCGTACTTCCCGCCCAGCCGGGCGGCCACTGCCTTTTTCACGATAGACTGGCAGGCGGGGACGGCGTGGAGGGTGGAGTTGAGGCTGTGTCCCTTGACGGGGAACTGGCCGTCTTTGGGGATAAACTGCTCCCAGGGCAGGGCGCGGGTGCCCTGAAACAGGGCCTCGAAGTCCCGGGCGGGGAAGCTGCCCAGCACCACGAGAACACGCTCGCCGGTGCGCAGATTCAGGTTGATGCGGGGAATATCCCGGGCAACGCCCGAGCAGAGCACACGGCCGTTCTCGGCCCGTACATCGGCAAGACCGAGCCGGCGCAGCTCGTCTGCTGTGATCGCCTCCAGCCCGAACAGGGTGGGGATGGAAAATTGAACTTGAGACATGGGACCGCCTTCTTTCACAAAACGACATCTTCTATCAGTATATCGGTTCTTGGCCGGTGATGCAATGGGTATACCTTATAATTTAGTGGCGAAACTTCAGGTAGCCCGAAAAATCCGCTGCGCAAACTGAAGTTGGTAGACACGGGGCGAAAAATGCGGTATGCTAAAACCAGGATCAGGAAAGGAGGGAACGCCATGTCCTTTGGAACACAGCTGCAGGCGCTGCGCCGCAAGCGCGGCATCACCCAGGAGGAGCTGGCCCAGCAGTTGAACGTATCCCGGCAGGCGGTGTCCAAATGGGAGTCCTCCCGAGGCTACCCGGAGATGGATAAGGTCATCTATATCTGCAACTGCTATGGTGTGACCATGGATGAGCTGTTTGCCGACGAGATCTGCCTGCCTGCAGCGTCGGAACAACACACAGACGCGCCCCCTCCGGACAGCCCGCCCCTTAAGCAGTCGCTGGCCAACTTCTTCACCAACCTGCCGCCCAGGGACCAGTGGATGTTCGGCACCACGGTCACGTCGGTTCTGTTGGGGCTGATGGCGCTGTTTTTCCTGATGTGCATGACGGTAGCGAAAGGAGGCTCGGACAACATGACCATGAAGATCACCTGGCTTGTTCTGCTCATCCTGTTTGGTGCAGGGGAGGCGCTCACCGTGGGGCTGACCTCGGTGTGGTTTGCTGTGGGTGCATTCGGTGCGCTGATTTGTGCCATGGCCGGAACGAATATTTGGGTGCAGATCGGAGCATTTCTGCTCTTGTCGGGGGTGTCGCTGGCACTGGTGCGGCCGCTGGCAAAGAAATTCCTTGCCCCGGGTTATTCTGCCACCAACGCAGACCGGGTCATCGGCGCGGACGCAGTGGTGACCGAGCGGATCGACAATTTGCAGGGCCAGGGACAGGTGAGTATCGCCGGTCAGACCTGGACCGCGCGCAGTCAGGGCGACACGGTTATCCCCGAGGGGACGCTGGTGCAGGTCCTGCGTATCGAGGGCGTAAAGGTGTTTGTCGCCCCTAAGGAAGTGTAAGTAAATCAAATTATATACAGTTACAGGAGGTAAATTATGGGCTTTTTGATTCCGGTTATTCTGGTCGTTTTGGTGCTGGCCATTCTGGCTGCCAACATCCGCGTGGTGCAGCAGTCCCGGGCCTTTGTGGTGGAGCGCCTGGGTGCGTTTCAGGCCGTGTGGGGCGTAGGCCTGCACTTCAAAATCCCCTTCCTTGAGAGAGTGGTCAAGAACGTGTCCCTGAAGGAGCAGGTGGTGGACTTTGCCCCCCAGCCCGTCATCACTAAGGATAACGTCACCATGCAGATCGACACGGTGGTCTACTTCCAAATCACCGACCCCAAGCTGTATACCTACGGCGTGGAGCACCCCATGTCCGCCATTGAGAACCTGACCGCCACCACTCTGCGCAACATCATCGGCGATCTGGAGCTGGACCAGGCCCTGACCAGCCG
>JAZNMM010000062.1:0-3915 GCA_045579605.1 Lawsonibacter sp. | reverse complement strand
GCCGCCCGGAATGGGGAGGGGGGTAGACCAAACCCCCAGGGGGGGGGAGGGTTTCCCGGTCGGGCCGTTTTTTCTCCCTCTTTACTTTTCCCCGTAAAAGTGCTACTATTTTCCCATCCCATGAAAACGGAGCGATTGTATATGGTTGGTACTCTGGTCAATGTAAGCACTATTCTTGCCGGCAGCGTCATCGGCAGTGTGTTCAAAAAGGGGATTCGGGAAACGCAGCAGACCGCCCTGTTCACCGCCATGGGTCTGGCGGCCACCGCCCTTGGCATCAACGCGGTGGTACATAATATGCCCAACAGCAACTATCCGGTCCTGTTCATCGTCAGCCTCGCTCTGGGCAGTCTGCTGGGCTCGCTGCTGGATCTGGACGGCCGCTTCCAGCGGCTTACCGACCGGTTCTCCACGGGCAACCTGAGCAAGGGTCTGTCCACAGGCATCCTGCTGTTCTGCATCGGCACCCTGTCCATTCTGGGCCCCATCCAAAGCGCCCTGTACGCAGACCACACCTATCTGTTCACCAACGCCACGCTGGATCTGGTCACCTCCATGGTGCTGGCCTCCACTTACGGCATCGGCATCGCCCTGACCGCCATCGTGCTGTTTTGCTGGCAGGGTTCTATTTTCCTGTTGGCCACTCTGGCCGGTGAGTTTATGACGCCCGACATGATGACCGAGCTGTCCATCGTGGGCGGCGTACTCATTGCCAGCTCCGGCCTGTCCATTCTGAATATCAAAGACTGCAAAACCATGAACATGCTCCCCTCTCTGGCCATTCCTCTGCTGTTCTGCTGGGCGGTCAGCCTGTTCTGAGCATGAAAAAACCGCCGTAGCTTTGACCTTTGTCATCGCTGCGGCGGTTTATCGATTGGGGCACATATCGCTTTGCATTCCGTTTCCTCCCTTTCAGCGGTCGCTGTGAGTCTGGCCTGCGTCCTTACCCTGGCTGGCAAAAATCAGCTCGTCGATGTCGCCCTTCTCCCGGACAATGCTCCGAATCGTCGCAGTGTTGGTCATTGCGGCACCTCCTTTCTCGTTTGGTGAGGCTAAGTATACAGCACATTTTCGTTTATGTCAACTCATTTTTTGTGACAGAAATGTAAATATTTCCGTTTTTCCAGAGCGTTCTGCCCTAAATTCTCAATATACTGGCACACATGGTCGATTGCGGCACAATATATTCCGTTCCCTTATGTCAACTTTTCCGGTTGCGGGGACAGAAAACGCGGGCACAGGTCATACCTGTGCCCGCGCCGTTCATTTGTGATACTGTTTGAGCGCCTGGGCCAGCTGATCGGGACAGGAGGTAGCCTTGAAGCCACAGCGGATCCCCTCCATGCGGCGGACGGCCTCGCCCACTTCCATCCCCTCCACCAGACGGGAAATGCCCTGCAGATTACCGCTGCAGCCACCTTCAATGCGCACGTTCTTGATAATACCCTCCTCCACGTCCACGGTCATCTTGCGGGAGCAGGTGCCCTTAGGCCGGTATTCAATGGTCATGGTATCCTCCTTCTGTCCGGAACGGACCGATGCCTTGTCCCATAGGATACCGTATTTTGAGCGGTTTTGCAAGCATAACCTTACCCCGAACAATAACACGCGCCCCCACCTGCCGGCGGGGGCGCGCTTGCATTTGGACAAAATCACATTTCCTTCTGCTGCAGGCGCAGACGGTCTGAGATCATCGCAATAAACTCGGAGTTGGTGGGTTTGCCCTTGATGTTGGAAACGGTGTAACCGAAATACTTCTGCAGAGTCTCCAGATCACCCCGGTCCCACGCCACCTCAATGGCGTGGCGCACGGCGCGCTCCACCCGGCTGGGGGTGGTGTTGTACCGCTTGGCCACCTCGGGATAGAGGATCTTTGTCACGGCGTTGATGGCGCCCATGTTGTCAATGCAGTAAAGGATGGCTTCCCGCAGATAGTGGTAGCCTTTGATGTGAGCGGGTACTCCGATCTCATGAATAATGGCGGTGACCCGGCTTTCCATGCTGTGCTGGTATCCCTGCTCCGCCTCCTCCTGCTCCGCGCCGGTAAGCTGGCGGATACGCTGGCAGACCACCTCACTGCGGGCGGGCTTGGTCATGTAATGGTCCGCACCGTGGCGTACAGCCAGCTCCGCCATAGTCCCACGGGCCAGGGCAGACAGGACGATCACACGAGGCCGCTGAGCCGCGGGCATCTCTTCCAGCGCCTGCAGCACCTCCACACCATCCATCTGGGTCAGTATCACATCCATCAGGACCAGATCCGGCTCATGCTCCCGGATCATTTGCAGCAGCTGGTGTCCGTCCCCGGTCTGCCCCACCACCTGAATATCCGACTCCTCGGAAATGGCCTGCACAAGTGCGGAGCGGTACTCCTCTCCCGCGTCGGCCACAATAATCTTCCTGGTTTCCATTTTTCATACCCTTTCTCACATCATTTTCCGCACTTCCGTCCCCTTTTTGGGGGCTTCGACCGGTCAATTACAATTTACCATATTCAGACAGCGAACGCAACGGTGAATTTGGCAAATTTTGGAATTTACGTGGAAAAATCGTTCGACAAAATTCGACACGCACAACCTTCAGCGCACCGTCTTTTTCTCTGTCCCAAAGTAACGCATGAGCCCCAGGATAAGCCCCACACCAATGATAGGGAAAAGGGCGCTGACCAGCATACCAGCCCTGAGCCCCACCTGCTCGGCAGTCAGACCCCACGCCGCACCCACTCCGGCGGCCGATGCGTTGGTGGAAACTCCGTCGATCACGATGCCCATAAGCTGGGGTGCAAAGGAAGCCCCAATATCCCCGCTGGCAGCCATCAGCGCAAAGGCGGCCACGCCCGCACCGGATATGTTTTCCTCCATCATGATCAGCGTCCCGGGCCAGAGCATACCGCTGAACAGGCCCGTAAGCACGCAGGCAAGGGCGGCCACAGGCACACTGGGGGAAAAGGCCGCCACAAGATAGCAAACCCCGGAGCCCGCCATGCTGACCAGCAGCACAGGAAAGATACTCCGCCCGAACCGGCCGTAAGAAATTCTGGCCAGTCCCAGCAGAATGGCAAACACCGCCATGCCCAGAATATCGCCCACCAGTTTGTCCATCTGCAGCGCGTTTTCCATGTATCCGGAAATCCAGTTGGACATGGTGTTTTCCGCGCAGCTGCCAAAGAAAATGCACGCCGCACACAGGGCAAGGCCCACCCGCCGGCTGCCCGTGTGTTCCGTCCGCCCCGAGGTCTCCCCGCCCATATCTGGTATGGGCGAGGTCATAAACAGTGCCGCCGCCCCCACCGGGATCAGGGCGAACAACAGGGCCAGATACATCCAGTTTGCCCCGCCGAAGCACTTGAGAAACAGGGTGCTGATCACCACCGTGGCAAGTACGCCGAAGGCATACAGCGCATGCAGGCAGCTCATATCTCCCTGTGGGTCGTCCGAGGGAAGGGCGGCGATGGTGGGGCTGAGCAGCACCTCGGAAAGACCTGCCGACGCGGAAAAAATCACTGTTCCCACCAGCAAACCGGCGTAGGCATACCGGGGCGCACAGGCAGGGATGAGCGCGTAGAGCAGCATTCCCACACAGGTGATCAGCGGCATGACCCGCAGCGTCAGCGCCACGTTAAACCGTTTGGAAAAGAAGGTAAACAGCAAATCCACCCCAAGCTGGGTGCAGAAATTGACCAGCACCAGCGTGCCCAACAGCGTATAGGAAATACCGTACTGCTCTCGCAGCACGGCAAAAAGCACCGGCGGAAAGGCAAAAACCGGCGCCATAGTAAAACAGGCCGTATAGCAGGCCGCTTTCGTGCGCCGAAAGGCCGCCGCCTTCGCATTGACTGCAAATACAGATGCACTCACCAGCACCCCTCCTCTTGCGCCTGTATTATACTACATGCGAACAAAAAATGACAGGGGC
>JAZNMM010000061.1:0-3947 GCA_045579605.1 Lawsonibacter sp. | reverse complement strand
CTACATGGCCCGCGTGTCCGTGGTGCTGGACCCCATTTTCAAGAAAGTGGGTCTGTCCGGCAAGTCCGTGATCCCCTTTGTGATCGGTACCGGCTGCGCCATCCCCGGCGTAATGGCTTGCCGTACCATCCGCAACGAGCGTGAGCGCCGCGCCACCGCCATGCTGACCCCCTTTATGCCCTGCGGGGCAAAGCTGCCTGTGATCGCCCTGTTTGCCGGTGTGTTCTTTGACGAAGCACAGTGGGTAGGTACGCTGATGTACTTTGTGGGCATTCTGCTGATCTTCTTTGGTGCCCTGCTGGTCAACAAGGTCACCGGGCACAAGGCGCGCAAGTCGTTCTTCATCATCGAGTTGCCTGAATATAAGGTGCCCTCCGTCAAGCGCGCATTCCTGTCCATGTGCTCCCGGGGCTGGGCGTACATCGTCAAGGCGGGTACCATCATCCTGCTGTGCAATACGCTGGTGCAGCTCATGCAGTCTTTCAACTGGTCCTTCCGGTTAGTGGAGGAGGGGATGGAGAGCACCTCTATCCTGGCCACCATTGCCGGGCCCGTGGCGGTGCTGCTGATCCCCCTTGGCTTCGGTGTGTGGCAGATGGCCGCTGCCGCGGTCACCGGTTTCATCGCCAAGGAGAACGTAGTGGGTACGCTGGCTGTGGTGTACGGTGTGACCAACTTTATCGACACCGAGGAGCTGGCCCTCGTGGGTGGGGCAGAGGAGGTGGCGGCCATGTTTGGCCTGACCAAGGCGGCTGCTCTGGCCTGCCTGATGTTCAACCTGTTCACGCCTCCCTGCTTTGCCGCGCTGGGTGCCATGAACGCGGAAATCAGCGATCGCAAGTGGTTCTGGGGCGGCGTGGCCCTGCAATTTGCCACCGGCTACACCGTGGCCTATCTGGTGTACCAGATCGGTACGCTCATTACCGCCGGCACGGTTGGCGATGGCTTTGTGTCCGGCCTGATTGTGGTCGCCGCCGTAGTGGTGGCAGTAGCCGGCCTGATCCGCAAGGCGAACAAATCGCTGGTGAGCCAGTACGCGCGCAACGGCAAGTAAGTCTGTGTGAGAAAGGAGCCGCGATATGGTGGATTTGATCCTGGGGTCTGTGCTTGCCCTGATCGTGATTGCTGCCGGACGCTATGTATATAAGGTCCGCAAGAGCGGGGCCAAGTGCATAGGCTGCCCGGCGGGGGGCGGCTGTTCCGGGCAATGTGGTTGCACACGTAGCGAAAGTGAGCTTTGAGCATAATGCACCCTGTGACCTGTCACAGGGTGCATTATTTTTATATCGACAAATGGGGCGTGGTTGTGGTATAATGAATCAAAGTATTTTGATTTGGTGTTTTGGGAGGGGTGTCTGTGAAAAAACAGGTATACTTTACAAAAACCATCACACCCGAGCGCGTGGTGGAATTGTACCGACACACCGGAAAAACCCTGCCTGGTCGGGTGGCAGTCAAAGTCCACTCCGGCGAGAAGGGCAATCAAAACTTTATCCGGCCTGATTTCTGGGCACCGGCCATCGAGGCGGTGGGCGGCACGGTGGTGGAGTGCAACACCGCTTATGAGGGCGCGCGCAACGTCACTGATCGGCATATGCAGCTGCTGCGGGAGCACGGCTGGTCGGAACGCTTCCCGGTAGATCTGCTGGATGCAGAGGGGCCTGATCTGGAGCTGACCATTCCCAATGGCAAGGTCATTAAGTCCAACTTTGTGGGCAAAAATCTGGCTAATTATGACTCTATGCTGGTGCTGTCCCACTTCAAGGGACACCCTATGGGTGGCTTTGGCGGCGCGCTGAAGCAGATATCCATCGGCGTGGCCTCCTCGTTCGGGAAAAGCTATATCCACGGCGCGGGCGTGCCGGAAAATTTCTGGTCATCGGAGCGGGCCAGCTTTATGGAGGCCATGGCAGATGCCGCCGGTTCCGTGATCGATTTTTTCAAAGGCGAGCTTGTTTACGTCAACGTGATGAAAAATATGAGCGTGGACTGTGACTGCGTGGCCAAGGCAAAGGACCCCTGTATCGCGGATATCGGTATTCTGGCCAGTCTGGATCCGGTGGCGCTGGACCAGGCGTGTGTGGATCTGGTGTACGCCAGCTCCGACCCGGGCAAGCCCCACCTGATCGAACGCATCGAAAGCCGCAACGGCATCCACACCATTGAGGCGGCCGCCGCCCTTGGACTGGGCAGCCGGGAATATGAGTTGATTGAAATTTCGTAAGAAATAACAATAAAAAAGGAAAGAAGAGAGGAAAAAGAAAATGGAACAGAAACTGGAACGCAAGTATGGCCTATTTACCGCCATCTGCATGGTGGTAGGCATCGTCATCGGCTCCGGCGTCTTCTTCAAGGCACAGACCATCCTGCAGAAGACCGGGGGCGACACCACTCTGGGCATCATCGCCTGGATCATCGGCGGCGCGATCATGCTGTCCTGCCTGCTGGCTTTCGCCTTTATGGGCCAGAAGTATGAGCGTGTCAACGGCATCGTGGACTACGCCGAAGCTGCGGTTGGCCCCCGATACGGTTACTACATGGGCTGGTTTGCCGCTACGATTTATTTCCCTGGCATGACCTCCGCTCTGGCCTGGCTGTCCGCCCGCTATACCCTGGTGTTCATCACCTCCGTCAACCCCAGCTTCCCCATGACTGTTCCGGTGGAGCAGGGTGGCTGTGTGATCGGCCCCGAGTGTATGGCACTGACCACGCTGTTCATGTGCGGTGCTTACGTGCTCAACGCCCTGTCCCCCAAGCTGGCCGGTAAGTTCCAGACCAGCACCACCGTCATCAAGCTGGTCCCCCTGCTGCTCATGGGTGTCATCGGCATCATCTACGGTCTGAACCACGGCATGCTGCAGACCAACCTAACCACCACCGTGGTCCCCGCCGCTGATCTGACCACCAACCCCCTGTTCGCCGCCGTGTGCGCCACCGCGTTTGCGTATGAGGGCTGGATCATCGCCACCTCCATCAACTCCGAGATCAAGGACTCCAAGAAGAACCTGCCCAAGGCCCTGATTCTGGGCGGCCTGATCATCATCGCCGTCTACATCCTCTACTTTGTGGGCGTGGCCGGTGGCGCCAGCGCCAAGGACCTGATGGACACCGGCGCCAACGTGGCTTTCAACAACGTGTTTGGCCCTGTGTTGGGCAACATTCTGAACCTGTTTGTGGCTATCTCCTGCATGGGCACGCTGAACGGCCTGATGCTGGGCTGCTGCCGCTGCATGTACTCTCTGGGTGCCCGTGGCCGTGGCCCCAAGGGTGAGATGTTCGCTCAGGTGGACAAGACCACCAACATGCCTAACAACTCCGCCGTGTTCGCTCTGCTGGTCACCGCGATTTGGTTTGTGTACTTCTACCTGACCAATCTGGCTGCTGTCTGGGGGCCCAAGGCGCCCTTCGTGTTCGACTCCACCGAGCTGCCCATCATCACCATCTATCTGATGTATATCCCCATCTTCATTCAGTGGATGCGCAAGGAAAAGGATCAGAACGCGGTGCGCCGCTTCATCATCCCCGGTCTGGCCCTGATCGGCAGCGCCTTCATGGTGCTGGCCTGCATCCTTGGCCACGGCATGGCCTGCTTCTGGTACATGATCGTCTTCGTGGTGGTCATGATTGTGGGTGGCCTGCTCAACCCAAAGGGTAAGTAAATCAATCCATAAAAAATCCGCCGGAACTGTGCTCCGGCGGATTTTTTATCCAAACAATTTCCATTTTTTGACCACCTTGCGGGCCAGCTTGTAAATGGGGATTTCCAGTTCCTTTTCGGCCTGCTTCAAGTGCTGGCGAATGGGCAGGTGCTGAGGGCAGTGTCCTTCGCATTTGCCGCAGCCCACGCAGTTGGAGGCCGGTGTGGGGCTTTTTCTCAGGGCGGTGCATTTCACATAGTCCGCCAGCGCCCAGAACTTGCTCTCCGTATAGCGGCGGTTGTAGGCCGC
>JAZNMM010000060.1:0-24199 GCA_045579605.1 Lawsonibacter sp. | reverse complement strand
TCCATGATGAAGCGGATGGCCATGCGGCTGTCCTTGTTGGTGCCGCAGAACACGTCCATCACGTACAGTTTCTTGCCGGACAGCTCGTCCAGAGCCAGCTTCTTGCAGGCGTTCCAAGCCTCGATGGAGGCGGGCTTGTTGTCGTTCTTAAACTCGTCGGAGGTCCACCACACGGTGTCCTTGGAGGTGTCGTCCATGACGATGAACTTATCCTTGGGGGAGCGGCCGGTGTAGATACCGGTCATAACGTTGACGGCGCCCAGCTCGGTCAGCTGGCCCTTCTCAAAACCGGTCAGAGCGGGATCGGTCTCAGCAACAAACAGCTCTTCGTAGCTGGGGTTGTGGACGATCTCGGTAACGCCGGTAATGCCGTACTTTTCAAGTTCCTGAATGGTCATAAAGGGGGCCTCCTTAAATTATAAATATAGGATGTTTGCAACTTGCAAAATTATACAATAATTTAACATCAAATGCAAGAGATGAAAAAGCAGTTCGTAAATAATTACAGTAATTTTTCTATGTTGCCCTCTGGTTTTTCCATAAGCGACAGGGAATGAAGGGAAAACGCCCCCTTTTTTCTCAAGGGAGGCTTATATCAGACAGTATACGCCTTTAAAGTGCGTGCGAGGTAGGCAAATTCACGGATGCCCAGTCGCTCTCCACGAACGGTGGGGGAGAGGCCGCAGTCTGCAATGGCCTGAGCCACCATCTCACGGGTAAAAGGGGCGCCAAGGGCGGCAGACAGGCTGTTGTGCAGGGTCTTGCGTCGCTGAGCAAAGGCGGCGCGCACCACACGGAAGAAAAACTCCTCGTCTTCCACTTCGGCAGGTTTGGGGCGGGGTACCATGCGCACAACGGAGGACGTCACCTTGGGTGCGGGGAGGAAACAGGTGTTTGGCACGTCGAACAGGAGCTCCGGGGTGGTGTGATATTGCACGAACACGGAAAAAGCGCCATAGTCACTGCTGCCGGGTGCAGCGCAGATGCGCAGGGCCACCTCCCGCTGGATCATTACTGTGACGGCCTCGAAGCAGCCTGCTTGGATCAGCGCGGTGATCACCGGGGTGGTGATGTTGTACGGCAGGTTGGCGCAGGCCATGGGACGCAGGCCGTGGAAATGCTCCTCCACCAGGGCGGGAATGTTCAGCTTCATAATGTCGCCGGAGATGATGTGTACATTGTCCTGCCCCTCCAGTGTTTCAGCCAGAATGGGGAGCAGGGTGCGATCCAGTTCGACTGCAACCACTTTGCCTGCCCGGCCAGCCAGCTGTCGGGTCAGAGGACCGATGCCCGGACCGATTTCCAGTACGCAGCAGTCTTTGGCTGCGCCGGACGCTGCGGCGATATCCTCGGGTACCCAGGACTGGATCAGGAAATTCTGACCCATGGATTTGGAGAAGTAGAAACCGTGTCTGGTGAGAAGCGTCTTAATGTCGTTGATATTGCAAATATCCATATCATACCCTCCGGAAACAGCGTGGCTGTATCCTACCATATCTATGACAAAAAAGCAAGCTGTATACATTATATATTATACACACCAGGCATGTGCCGAGAGAAAAGAAAAATCGCCGCAAGCGAATTGCTTGCGGCGATGTGGCGGAGAGAGAGGGATTCGAACCCTCGAACGGGTATTAGCCGTTACACGATTTCCAATCGTGCGCCTTCGACCAGCTCAGCCATCTCTCCAGGCCGGTTGCGGCAGTCAGCCAAACAACGAATTGTATTATAGCAGTTTTTCAACAGTAGTCAAGTCCTTAATTGAAATTTTCCGGATTTTTTTCGTCCTGACGACTGGAAACGACCGAATCATTCCAGACAGATTTCCCGGGACAAATCCCGACAAAATAGCACCGTTTTTTTGACGAAGGTCCATTGGAGGAAAAACATTATATAATTATATTCAAACACATAGATTTTAGAACCAAACGAGGTGGTGGGCCCCTCTGAATCACTGTATTTTTAGATATTTCAGCTAAAATGCACAATTCCAAAGCGGAAGGACTGTTAGTTTTTACCCTTGAAACACTGTATTCAAATCGGTTACAATGTGGTTACAAAAAAGTGACAAACAGTTTCGCAACTGTTACCGGCCACTTTTTTGCCGGTTTTCGGGGCAGCTCGCTCCTGCCGGCCATCAAATTAAGGAAGTGAACGACTTGAAACGCAAACTGTTTGCACTGTTGCTCAGCGGCCTTGCCATCATTCTGTTGATGGGTGCCGGCGTGGACCCCATGGTCCAGGCTGTTCAGGCTGCCAACAGCGCGCAGGAGGAGCTTGTTGCTCCCGCGCAAGAGCCGGCCAACCAGATAGAGGACCTCTCTCAACCTGTGCAGGAAGATCCTGCCGAGCCTGCTCCTGAAGTAGACCGTATTCTGCTGGTGGATGGCCAGCCCGTATTAAAAACCGTGGGCCGCACGACGGTGGGCGGGGAGACCTATGTTTCTCTCAAGGCCATGACCCAGCATCTGGATCCCAGCGCAGAGGTTGTCTGGAATGCGGACAGCCGTACTGTCACGGTAACCACCCAGTCTCTGTCTGTGTCCGTCACCGCCGGCAAGCTGTATATGAAGGCAAATGACCGCTATCTCTATATGCCCGAGGGTGCTCAGCTGATCGATGGCGTGATGATGGTCTCTTTGGATGCCCTTGCCAAGGCTTTTGATGCCACTACCGGCTGGGATGCAGAGAATGGTACCTTTGTTGTCACCCGCGGCAGCGGTGCTATTGTGCCCGGCGACCAGTTCTACAATGAAACGGATCTGTTCTGGTTGTCCCGTGTCATCTTTGCCGAGAGTGGCAATCAGACACTGGAAGGCAAAATGGCAGTGGGCAACGTGGTCATGAATCGCGTCAACCACCCCATCTGGCCGGACACCGTCCGCGGTGTCATTGCCCAGCGCAACCAGTTCAGCACCTGGCGTGGCGGCGCGCTGGCCAACCGTACTCCCAGCGCCGAGAGCGTGATTGCTGCCAAGCTCGTCCTGGATGGCGGTGTTGTGGAGGAGATCAAGGATGCCTACTTCTTTGACGCCTTCTGCAACAGCTGGGCGCTGCGCAACAAGACGGTGCTGGCTGTCATTGGTGGCCACCGTTTCTACGGCTGATTTATGGAATGCAAAAGAACCACTCTTACTCAAGAGTGGTTCTTTTTGTTTCATCTCAAGAGGTCCTGCACCACGGCGCTGGCCATCATAATTCCGGCGGCGGCGGGAACAAAGGGGAGAGAACCGGGTGTGTCCCGCCGTGCGGAAGAGCCGGGGCGGGTGTCCGTTTCCGGGGTCTCCGCCTGTGCAGGCTGCAGTGGGGTGCGCGGTTCCTCCGCGGACCAGACCACTTTCAGGTGCCCAATGCCCCGCCTGCGAAGCTCCTTTCGCATGACCCTGGCCAGCGGACAGCCCTGGGTTTTACTGATGTCGGAGATGCGCAGGGCGGAGGGGTCCAGTTTGTTTCCCGTACCCATGGCGCTGATGATGGGAATGTTGGCGGCAGTACAGCGGGAGATCAGCTCCAGCTTGGCGGTAACGGTGTCAATGCAGTCCACCACATAGCTGTACCGGGACAGATCCACCTGATCTGCGTTTGCGGGCAGATAAAACATAGGAAACACTCGCACGGCGCAGTCCGGATTGATGTCTTTGGCCCGGTCAGCCATCACCTGTGCTTTTGGTTTGCCCAGTGTGGAATGGAGAGCGGCGATCTGCCGGTTGAGGTTACTGGTGGATACGGTGTCGTCATCATACAGATCCAGCTGGCCTATACCGGCGCGCACCAGCGCTTCCACACAGTGTCCGCCCACGCCGCCCACACCGAAGACGGCTACACGGGCGCGGGCCAGAGACGCTATAGCATCCTCGCCCAGCAGCAGGGCTGAGCGGGCGAAAGCTTCTTTCATAATTATCACCTATAAGCATTGTATTGAAAAGACCGTGCCGTGTCAACCGCTTAGGACTGGCACAGGTCCAGCAAAGCGCCTTCGTCCAGCAGCCTGACCCCGCCGTAGCCGGTCTTCAGCCAGCCGAGACCGGCAAACTCACTCAGCGTTCGTGCCACGGTGACCCGGCTGGCTGAGACGCTGGAAGCGATCTCTTCCTGCGTACAGGACAGGGTTCCATCGTCTGCAGGAGTAAGGGTAAGCAGATGTCGGGCGATCCGCTGCCGGGCGGGTCGAAAGGCCATGTCGTCCACTTGAGCGGAAAGCACGCGCACAGTTCTGGCCAGATACTTCAGCATAAGCATGGCAAGGGAAGGGTGGCGGGCAATTTCCGCCCGGACGAGATCCCGGTCGATGGGAACGATCTCGCAGGGGACAAGGGCAACGGCGGAGGATACCCGGGGCAGTTCGTCAAAAAAGGAAGCCTCTCCAAACAGACTGCCCGCCTCGTAGATACGCAATACCCGCTGCGCACCGTCCTCTGACTGAATATAGCTTTTTACCCGCCCGGACTTCAAGTAGTAGAAACAGGTGGCCTGTGTATCCTGCAGATAGATCAGATAGCCGGCAGAACAACGAACGGCCGGACGGCCGGAAGCAAAAGACTGCCAGAGATCGGCGGGAAAATCCAGTTCACGGGGGAAAAGCGGTCTCATAAGCGTGATACTCCTGTACAGTTATTTTCTTAATTGTATCATGCGATACATTCTTTTGGCAATAGGAATGGCATACTAAAGGTAAGAAGAAAGAAGGAGGTATGTTCCTATGGGACTGACCATGACACAAAAAATCCTTGCACGTGCTGCCGGACTGGAGCGGGTGGAGGCGGGGCAGCTGATCGAGGCAAAGCTCGATTTGGTGCTGGGCAACGACATTACTACGCCGGTTGCCATCACGGAGTTTGAAAAGGCAGGTTTTACCCAGGTTTTTGACAAGGATAAGATCGCCATTGTGCTGGACCACTACACGCCCTGCAAGGACATTAAGTCGGCCCAGTTGTGTAAACAGGCGCGCAGCTTTGCCCACAAGCATAACATCACCAACTTCTTTGATGTAGGACAGATGGGTGTGGAGCATGCCTTGTTGCCGGAAAAAGGTCTGTGTGCCCCCGGTGAGGTCATCATCGGCGCAGATTCCCACACGTGTACATATGGTGCTTTGGGTGCCTTTTCCACCGGCATTGGTTCCACCGATATGGCTGCCGGAATGGCCACCGGCCTTGCCTGGTTCCGTGTGCCCTCTGCCATCAAGGTGATTCTGAAGGGAAAGCTGCAGCCCCACGTCAGCGGAAAAGATGTGATTCTGCATCTCATCGGGACCATCGGTGTGGACGGTGCGCTGTACAAGTCCATTGAGTTTGCCGGGGAGGGTGTGGCCAGTCTGACCATGGATGACCGCTTCACCATCTCCAACATGGCAATTGAGGCCGGTGGAAAGAACGGCATTTTCCCTGTGGATGAGCGGACGATGGAATACATCAACGGTCGTGTTGACCGCCCCTGCGAGGCGTTCCAGGCGGACGAGGACGCAGAGTATGAGCAGGAGATCATCATCGACCTGAACACGCTGGAACCCACCGTAGCCATGCCCCACCTGCCGGAGAATACCAAGGTGGTATCTGAGGTGGCCGGTCTGCCCATCGATCAGGTGGTCATTGGTTCCTGCACCAATGGCCGCATCCAGGATATGCGCATTGCTGCCGGTATCATGAAAGGCAAGAAAGTGGCGGATAATGTACGCTGCGTGGTGATCCCTGCCACGCAGGAGGTTTACATGCAGGCGATGAAGGAAGGGTTGGTGGAGATTTTTATTGCGGCCGGTGCTGCCGTTTCCACACCCACCTGCGGCCCCTGTCTGGGCGGTCATATGGGCTGTATGGCAGAGGGAGAGCGGGCTGTGTCCACCACAAACCGCAACTTTGTGGGGCGCATGGGGCATGTGGAGTCGGAGATCATTCTGGCCAGCCCCGCGGTTGCCGCAGCATCTGCCATTGCCGGCTGCGTGGCCGATCCCAGAGCGTAAGAAAGGAGTCTGATCCGCATGAAGGTTTACAAATACGGTGCCAACGTGGACACCGACGTGATCATTCCTGCCCGCCATCTGAACAATCCCGATCCCAAGGCGTTGGCATCTCATTGCATGGAGGACATTGACAGCACATTTGCCTCCACCGTGGAGGAGGGTGACATCATTGTTGCCGGACCCAACTTTGGCTGCGGCTCCAGCCGGGAACATGCACCCCTTGCCATCAAGGCCTGCGGCGTCAAGTGTGTTATCGCCCCCTCTTTTGCCCGTATTTTCTATCGCAATGCCATCAACATCGGCTTTCCCATCATGGAGTGCGCCCAGGCGGCGGAGGAGATTTGTGCCGGAGATGAGGTGAGCGTGGACTTTGCCACCGGCGTGATCACCAATGCGACCACTGGAAAGAGCTATCAGGCGGCTCCGTTCCCTGAGTTCATCGAGCGCATAATCCAGAGCGGGGGACTGCTCAACTCTCTGAAAGGTCGTGGGGTGGGGAAGTAATGGAGTATCGCATTGCATTAATTCGGGGCGATGGCATCGGACCGGAGGTAGTCGCTCAGGCGGTAAATGTCCTGAATGTAGTGGGCGAGCGGTTTGGTCATATGTTCCGCTATACGGACGTGCTCATGGGCGGCTGCGCCATCGATGCGGTAGGAAAGTCTTATCCCGATGGAACGGCAGAGACCTGCAAGGCCTGTGACGCGGTACTGCTGGGTGCTGTGGGCGGCCCCAAGTGGGGGCACTCCACCGACCCGGAAAAACGCCCGGAAACGGCCCTGCTGTCCATTCGCAAGGATTTGAGTCTGTACGCTAATCTGCGTCCCGCGACTCTCCGGCCAGCCCTGACGGATGCCTGCCCGCTGCGCAGGGAAACGGCAGAAAAGGGTATTGATCTGATGATGGTGCGGGAGCTGACCGGCGGCATTTATTTTGGCGCGCGCGACCGCTACCAGACCGAGGACAGGGGAGTGGAGGCCAGTGACCGGATGGCCTATTCCCAGATGGAGATCGAGCGCATTGGCCGGCGGGCCTTTGAGCTTGCCCGTCTGCGCAGAAAGAAAGTGTCCAGTGTAGACAAGGCCAATGTTCTGGAGACCTCCCGTCTGTGGCGGGAGATCATGCATCGGCTGGCCGAGGAGTATCCGGACGTGCAGTACGAAGATGTGCTGGTGGACAACTGTGCCATGCAGCTGGTGCGCGACCCCGGCCAGTTTGACGTGGTGGTGACGGAGAATATGTTTGGCGACATACTCTCGGATGAGGCATCTATGATCACCGGTTCCATCGGTCTGCTTCCTTCCGCGTCCATCGGTGACACCGCCCCCGGCCTGTACGAGCCCATTCACGGTTCCGCTCCTGACATCGCAGGACAGAATAAGGCCAACCCCATTGCCGCAATTCTCTCCGTGGCCATGATGCTGCGCTATTCCTTTGAGTTGGCGCAGGAGGCCGATGCGGTGGAGCAGGCCGTGGACGCGGTGCTGGCGCAAGGCTGGCATACTGCCGACATGGCGGGCGACCCGGATAAGCTGCTGGGCACAATTGAAATGGGAAAACGGATCTGTCAGATGATTTGACACCCGATTTTTGTCAGTTTCACACATCGGACCGCGGAATAAAACGTGACTTCCTGTGTAAATATGAGAACAATGGTTTTTTGGTTTTTTTGTGTTGCACAAACCTGAGCAAAAAACTATAATATGTATAATGAAATATATATATTAAGCTCGATGACACGGAGGTCGTATTCTATGAAGCCTATTTCCAAAATCGCAAAGGGCATTGCCCCTTCCGCCACGGTGGCGGTAGACACCCTGGCCAAACAGATGAAGGCGGATGGTATCGATGTGATCGGCTTTGGTGCCGGTGAGCCCGATTTTCCCACGCCCGACTGTGTCAAGGTGGCGGCGGTCAAAGCCATCAGTGATAACCAGACCCGCTATACGCCTGCGGCCGGCATTGTGCCTCTGCGCAAGGCCATCTGCGACTGGATGAAAAAAGAATATGGGGTGGAGTACCAGCCCAGCCAGATCTGTGTGAGCAGCGGTGCCAAGCACAACGTGTTTATTGCCCTTCAGGCTATCTGCAATCCCGGGGATGAGGTGGTCCTACCCGCCCCTTATTGGGTTTCCTATGAGGAGTCCATCAAAATGGCCGGTGCGGTGCCTGCCATCGTGGAGACCACGGAGGAGACCCGCTTCAAGATGACCGCCGAAATGCTGGAGAAGGCCATTACCCCCAACACCAAGGCACTCATTCTGACCAACCCCTCCAACCCTACCGGCATGCTGTATTCCCGGCAGGAGCTGGAGGCTATCGCCGAGGTGGTCGTGCGCCACGACCTGTACGTGATCAGCGACGAGATCTACGATCAGCTGGTCTATGTGGGTGAGTTTACCTGCTTCGCCTCTCTGGGCGAGGAGGTCAAGCAGCGTACCATCACCATCAACGGTGCATCCAAGTCCTTTGCCATGACCGGCTGGCGCATTGGTTTTGCTGCTGCAAATGAGGAGATCACAAAGGCGATGGCCAACTACCTCAGCCACTCCACCGGCAATCCCAGTTCTGTGTCTCAGTATGCCGCTCTGGAGGCATATCGCTCTGAAGAGGATCTGGTGGGGAAAATGCAACTGGCCTACACCCGCCGGCGCAAGTATTTCCTGGAGCGCATCAGCAAGTTGGATGGCATCAGCTGTCTGGAGCCGGATGGTGCATTCTATATTTTCATGAACATCAAGCAGCTGCTTGGCCGCACCATTCAAGGCGTTACCATCGACTCCTCGGCTCAGTTTGCCCAGGTGCTGCTGGAAAAAGGTCTGGTTGCCGTTGTCCCCGGTGAGGCCTTTGGCGCGCCCGGTTACCTGCGCTGGTCCTATGCCACCTCCATGGAGAATATCCGTGAGGGGCTGGATCGTCTGGAAAAGTTCCTGTCTGCGTAAACAAAACGCGGTGTCGCACTTAGGTGCGACACCGCGTTTTCTTAACGAAATCTTTTTCTGCTTTCTCTGGTAATCGCCGTACATCTGCGCTATAATGGAATAGAGTGAGCAGGACAAAATCCTTGTGCAAAGAAAGCTGGTGTTATGTTGAAGAAAGAGAAATACGCATCGTATATCGCTGCCGGAGTGACTGCCTTTGCGGTGATCGCGGCCAGTGTGCTGTTTTATTTTCTCTTGCTCCGCTTTGAGCTGATTCAGACGTTTTTTTCAAGGCTTGCCTACATTTTGCGTCCGGTGACATACGGTCTGGTTCTGGCATTTTTACTGCTTCCCATCCATCGGGGCATCAACCGCTTTTTCCTGCGGGTCACAAAGGGGGCCAGCCAGCGCCAGCCCCGGGTGGCACATTGGACCAACTTTGCCGCCATTCTGCTCAGCCTGCTTGCACTGCTGCTGATTGTGTATCTTCTGCTGGCTATGCTCCTGCCTCAGGTCTATGTGAGTGTTGTGGGGCTTGTGAAGGCCATGCCCGGGTACATCAGCGGCCTTCAGGTCTGGCTTTCCGAATTTCTGAAAAACAATCCGAGCATTCAAAGTGTGTTGTTGCCGGTATATGAGGCGGCGGCCCAATCCCTGCAGGATTGGCTGCAGGGGGATCTGCTGCCGCGGCTGGAGTCGGTTGAGAGTACGCTCAAACTGCTGGAGTCGGTATTCTGGCCTGGCTTTACCGGAGTTGCCTCGGTTATGATCGACATCCTGTATTGGCTGAAGGATGTGCTGATCGCGCTGATCATCTCTGTGTATCTGCTGGTACGAAAAGACACATTTGCCGCCCAGGCGAAGAAAATAACATACAGTATTCTGCCTGTGAAAAAGGCGGTGCTGCTTGTGTCGGAGACCCGCAACGCCTATCGTATTCTCAGCGGGTTTATCATTGGCAAGATCATTGATTCGGCTATCATTGGCGCGATCTGCTTCGTGGGATGCTCGGTGTTCCGCTTCCCATACCCTGCGCTGGTTGCTACGGTGATTGGTGTGACCAACGTGATCCCGTTTTTTGGGCCGTTTATCGGCGCGATCCCGTGCTTCCTGCTGATCCTGCTGGTCAATCCCGTCCAGTCGCTGTATTTTGCCATATTTATTCTTGTGCTGCAGCAGTTTGACGGCAACATCCTGGGTCCGAAGATCCTGGGCGACACCACCGGGCTGGATGCGTTTTGGGTACTGTTTTCTATCCTGCTGTTTGGTGGACTGTTTGGGTTCACCGGCATGGTGCTTGGCGTACCGGTGTTTGCCATGTTTTACAGCATTGCCAACCGGTTGGTGCGCCGGGGACTGCTTCGGCGCGGTTTGTCGGCGGAAACGAGCAGTTATATCGGAAAAGATGCCGTGGTCGGCGAAGAATAAACACAAAAAGGACGGACAAAGGCGGTTGGTCGTAGGAATTTATTTGCTTCAAAAAGGAGCTTTTCCGGCAATACTTCGTCAAAAAGCTGCGGCAGGCGTCAGCCTTGCCGCGGCTTTTCTTTTCGTCTTGCAGAGAAAATCTCTGATACTGTCCGTCCTTTTCGGTTATACTTACATATCGGTGGTCAGGACCTTCTTCAGGCGGGCGAAGCGGGGCAGGGCGTTCTCCTTGGGGTTATCCAGCTCACCCTGGACCAGAGGCAGAACAAAGTCGATGAAGGCGTCATTCAGGCCGTTGCCTGCGTCATTGATCCACTCGCGGGGCACCTTCTTCTCAATGTTGGCCACGATGTCCAGAGGCTGCAGCACAGGCTTGCAGGAGTAGCCGTTGGAACGGTCACACTCAAAGGCGACCATCTTGTCGGTCTCGCCGGCCACAGCGGCCTCAACCGCGGTCTTACCGGCCAGGAAGGCCTCCTCCACGTCGGTTTTGGAGCCCAGATGAGAGCCGCAACGCTGGAGCAGGGACAGCTCGATGCCGCGCACCTTGGCGCCGGTCTGCTTCTTGATCACGTTGGCAAGCATGGCGGCAAGGCCACCCAGCTGAGCGTGACCGAAGCCATCGGTAGCGGAGGTCTCCGCCTCGGAAACAAAGCGGCCGTCGGCGTAGTGAATGCCCTCAGAAACGGCAACCATGCACTTGCCGGTACGGTTGTAGATGTCCTTGACGCTGGTCAGGAACTCGTCCATGTCAAAATCCACCTCGGGCAGGTAGACGAGATCGGGACCGCAGCCAATGCGGGAGGCCAGAGCGGCAGAGCCGGCCAGCCAGCCTGCGTGACGGCCCATGATCTCGATGACGGTGACCATGCCGGTGTCATACACGTGAGCGTCCTGCCACACCTCGGCGCAGGAGGTGGCGATGTACTTGGCGGCGGAACCGAAACCGGGGCAGTGGTCGGTGCCGTTCAGGTCATTGTCGATGGTTTTGGGCACGCCTATTACCCGACACTCGTAGCCCATCTTCTGCATATACTTGGAAATCTTGTTGCAGGTGTCCATGGAGTCGTTGCCGCCGTTGTAGAAGAAATAGCGGACATTGTACTTCTTGAAAATCTCAAGAATGCGCTTGTAGTCGGTGTCGTCCACATCGGGGTCAGCCAGCTTGTAGCGGCAGGAGCCCAGAGCGGAGGAGGGGGTGTACTGGAGCAGGTCCAGCTCGGCCATATCCTCCTGGCCCATATCGTACAGCTTGTCGTCAAGCACGCCCTTGATGCCGTGGGCAGCACCCAGAACGCGGGTGATGCAGCCCTGGCGCAGCGCGGTCTGGATCACGCCCTGAGCACTGGCATTGATAACAGAGGTGGGGCCGCCGGACTGGCCGATGATACATGCGCCGGTCAACTGATTCATGATAACTTCCTCCCTTAGTTGTAAATGTGACAAAAAATTTGTCAGAAAACAGCATGTAAATCATAACACGAGCTATTGTAATTTGCAATTGACAATGATACAATAATTTCGCAAATTATTACAAAGGAGTTGTTCCATATGCCACTGGTTACTACTACCGAAATGTTCAAGAAGGCCTATAACGGCGGCTACGCCGTTGGTGCCTTCAACGTCAACAACATGGAGATCGTGCAGGGTATCACCGAGGCCGCCCGTGAGGTCAAGGCTCCTCTGATCCTGCAGGTGTCCAAGGGTGCCCGTGCCTATGCCAACCCCACCTACCTGACCAAGCTGGTGGAGGCTGCTGTTATTGAGTGCCCCGAGATTCCCATCGCTCTGCACCTGGATCACGGTGACAGCTTTGAGACCTGCAAGTCGTGCATCGACGGCGGCTTCACCTCCGTTATGATCGACGCTTCTTCCAAGCCCTTTGAGGAGAACATTGAGATCACCAAGAAGGTGGTGGAGTACGCTCACGATCACGGCGTGGTGGTTGAGGCTGAGCTGGGTTCTCTGGCCGGTGTGGAGGATGAGGTCTGCGTTTCTGCTGAGGACTCCTCCTATACCCGTCCCGAGGAGGTCGAGGAGTTTGTTGCCAAGACCGGCTGTGACTCTCTGGCCATCGCCATCGGCACCAGCCACGGCGCTTACAAGTTCAAGCCTGAGCAGTGCACCCGCAACGAGAAGGGCATCCTGGTGCCGCCCCCCCTGCGTTTTGACATCCTGGAGGAGGTCTCCAAGCGTCTGCCCGGCTTCCCCATCGTGCTGCACGGTTCTTCCTCTGTGCCTCAGGACTATGTTGCCATGATCAACCAGAACGGCGGCAACATGCCCGACGCTGTGGGTGTTCCTGCTGAGCAGCTGCGCAAGGCCGCTTCTCTGGCCGTGTGCAAGATCAACATCGACTCCGACCTGCGCCTGGCCATGACCGGCACTGTGCGCAAGTTCTTTGCCGATCATCCCGAGAAGTTTGATCCCCGTGAGTACCTGAAGCCCGCCCGTGCCAACATCAAGGAGCTGGTTAAGGACAAGCTGATCAATGTTCTGGGCTGCGACGGCAAGGCCTGATTTTCCAGCACTGCGCGATTTATCGACGCCCCGGCTACTTTGGCAGCCGGGGCGTTTTGCTGTGCATTTTCCCTGGTTTTCATTGAATTATTTGGGGAGATATGGTAGTATAATAAGTTGAACAGCACCGTGCTTGGAGGGGATACAATGCCTACAATTCAGGAGTATTTTGACAGCCTGCGCAGTTCGTCCATCGCTGTTCTCGGCATGGGCGTGAGCAATATGCCGCTGATCCACATGCTGCTGCGCGCCGGGTTGGGTGTTACGGTATGCGACCGGGCTCAGCGTGAGGCGGTGGCGGAGCAGGCTGCACAGCTGGAAAGCCTTGGTGCAAAGCTGCATCTTGGAGAACACTATCTGGATAAGCTGCACCGCTTTGATGTGATCTTCCGCACGCCTGGTATCAGCCCCAACACGCCGGAGCTCGTCCGGGCGGTAGCGAAGGGGGCTGTGCTCACCTCGGAGATGGAGGTCTTTTTACAGCTGTGTCCGTGCAGAGTCATTGGGGTCACAGGCAGCGACGGCAAAACCACAACGACTACTCTGATTGCGGAGTTTTTGAAGGAAGCGGGCTACAATGTCTTTGTGGGCGGCAATATTGGCAAGCCGTTGCTGCCCGATGTGGGCGGCATGACCGAACAGGACGTGGCTGTGCTGGAGCTGTCCTCCTTCCAGCTGATGACCATGACACAAAGTCCTCGTGTGGCGGTGTTTACAAATTTGTCCCCCAACCACCTGGATTATCATCATACCATGGAAGAGTACACCAAGGCCAAGATGAACATCTACTACCATCAGAGGCCGGAGGAGCGCGTTATCTTCAACCACGACAACGATGTGACCCGCTCCATGGCTAAAAACGCCCCGGGAAAAACCATGCTCTTCAGCCGCAGGAGCCGACTGGAAGAGGGGGTATACCTGCGGGATGATACCATTTGGCTGACCAATGAAATGGGCTCCCGGGAGGTTCTGCCTCTGTCCATGATCCAGCTGCCCGGGCAGCACAATGTGGAGAATTTCATGGCAGCCATTGCGGCGGTGGACGGCCTTGTTCCGGATAAGTGTGTACGCGCGGTGGCACAGCGCTTCCGGGGCGTACCCCATCGCATGGAGCTTGTGCGGGAGCTGGACTGTGTGCGCTGGTACAACGACTCCATCGGCTCCAGTCCCACGCGCACTATGGCCGGGCTGAGCTGCTTTGAGGAAAAGGTTATTCTGATCGCCGGCGGTTACGATAAACAGGTCCCCTTTGATGAGTTGGGGGGTGCGATTACGGACCGAGTCAAGGAGCTGATCCTCACCGGGGACACCGCACAAAAAATCGCCGCTGCGGTGGAGCGGGCAGAGGGATACCGACCCGGAATGCCCAGCATTCATTTTACCGACGATCTGGACCACGCGGTCCGGCTTGCACACGAGCTGGCCGGGGCAGGGGACCGCGTTCTGCTCTCTCCGGCTTGTGCCGCCTTCGACCGGTTCCGGAATTTTGTGGAGCGGGGCGAGCATTTCAGGCGCTGCGTGGCGCAGCTTTGAAAGGAACGGAATATCTATGGATATACAAACCGCGCTGGAACAGCTTTGCGCTGCGCCCGGCCCATCCGGCTTTGAACGCAGGGTAAGCGGCGTGGCCATGCAGCTGCTGCGCCCTCTGGTGGATGAAGTGTATACCGACCGACTTGGCAGCGTTGTGGGTGTGAAGCGTTGTGGAAAGCCGGGCGCCAAGCGTCTGGTGCTGGATGCCCATCTGGACGAAGTAGGTCTTGTTGTTACCGCCATAGAGGAGGGTTTTTTGCACATTCGGTCCATCGGCGGAGTAGACCCGCGTATTCTGCCCGGACGGGAACTGACCGTGCTGGCAGACCAGCCGCTGCCCGGCGTGGTCATTACTCTGCCGCCCCACGTACTCAAGCCAGAGGACAGAAAAAAGAGTCTGCCCATTTCCGAACTTCTTGTGGATGTGGGTCTTTCCCAGGAGCAGGCCGAGGCACGTATCCCCCTCGGCACACCCATTGCGTATCGCGAGAGCTGTTTTGCTCTGGGCGATGGTCAGCGGTGCGGCAAGTCCATGGATGACCGGGCTTGCTTTGTCAGCCTGTTGCGTGCCCTTGAACTGCTGCGGGATAAGCCGCTGGACGTAGATATCTATGTGCTCGGCAGCGTGTTTGAGGAGGTCCCCGGCAGTGCAGGGGCAAGGACGGGAGTATACGCCATTGCCCCGGATTGGTGCGTGGCGGTGGACGTGACCCACGGAGCTACGCCGGACGCACCCAAGGACAAAACGCTCAAGATGGGTGGCGGGCCGGCGATCGGCATTGGACCCAACATGACCCGCTGGATGAGCGACCGCATGAAGGATAAGGCCAAAGAGCTGAACATCCCGTATCAGTTGGAGGTCATGGGTGGTCACACCGGCACTAACGCCTGGCCCATTCAGATTTGCCGGGAGGGAATTCCCACGGCGCTGGTATCACTGCCGCTGAAGTATATGCATACGCCGTTGGAGGTGATCGACACCGGGGATTTGGAGGCGCTGGCGCAGCTGCTTGCCGCCTTTGTCCTTGGCTTGGGAAAGGAGGCAAAGTATCCGTGCTGAGCACCGTGAAAGAGTTGTGCGCCCTGAGTGGCGTGGGCGGCTGGGAGGATGAAGTGCGTGCCTATATCACGGGGCACGCCGCCCTCTATGCCGACGAGATGCGGGTGGACGGTCTGGGCAACCTGATCGTATTCAAGCGCGGGGAAAAGCCCACCGGAAACAAGCTGATGCTGTGTGCCCACATGGACGAGGTGGGACTGATCGTTCGTTCGGTCACCGATGAGGGCTATTTGAAGTTTGATACCGTAGGCCTGATCGACACCCGAGTACTCATTGGAAAAAAAGTGCGGGTGGGCCTTGCCCGGCATCCGGGTGTGATTGGGATCAAGGCATATCATCTGGTCAGCGATGAAGAAGAAAAGACTGTGCCCAAGGCGGACGCACTGTATATTGACATCGGCGCTAAGGACAAGGAACAGGCTGAGGCCATGGTGGAGCTGGGCGAGCCCTGCGTGTTTGACACGGCCAGCGAAGCGTTTGGCGACGGTATGCTGAAGGCAAAAGCAATCGACGATCGGCTGTGCTGTGCGCTGCTTCTCAAACTGATGGAGCAGCAGCTGCCCATGGACGTGACCTTTGTTTTTACTGTGCAGGAGGAGGTGGGTTGCCGTGGTGCGGCCGGTGCGGCCTTTGTGCTGCACCCGGAGATCGCCTTGATCGCCGACTGCACCACCGCCTGCGATTTCCCCACAGTGAAGGGACAGGCTCGGGTGTGCCGGATGGGAGCAGGGCCCGTGATCCCCTTTATGGACGGCGGCGCGATGGCTGACCGGGTACTGTTTGAGCAGATGCGTCGGGTGGCCACAGAAAATAACATTCCATGGCAGACCAAGCACATGGTATCTGGCGGCACAGATACCATGACCATCCAACCGGCCAGATCCGGTGTGCGGGTGGTAGGGGTATCTGCACCCATCCGCTACCTGCACACCCCGGCCGGTGTGGGCTGTGTCAGGGACTTTGAGAATATGCTTAAGCTGCTGCGGTGCTTCATCGAGGATACCGCCGCAAACAGCTAAGGAGGAAGAGCGATGGAACTGTTTGACATTGTGACCCGGCTCAACGCCGCCTTTGGTCCTTCCGGTGACGAGGATGGTGTGGCTTCGGTCATTGCTGATCTGGCGCGTTCCTATGTCGATGAAATTACCACCGACGTGATGGGCAACCTCATCTGCCATAAGCGGGGCAGCGGTCCACGTATCATGTTTGCCGCTCACATGGACAGTCTTGGTTTTGTTGTTACCCATGTGGAGGAAGAGGGCTTCCTGCGTGTGGCTGCTCTGGGTGGGATATCCTTTTCCGACGTGCTGCATACCCCCGTTAGGTTCAAGAACGGGGTGCACGGAGTTCTGGCGGCGGATGGCGATGTTTCGGTGGAGAAGCTGACCGTTACCGATCTGTATATTGACATCGGCGCTACCAGCCGGGAGCAGGCGCTTTCTCTGGTGGAGCTGGGTGATGTGGCCGTATACGACACCCCGGTGGTGCAGCAGGGGGACGTGATCTTTTCTCCCTATCTGGACAACCGCATTTCTTGTGCCGTGCAACTGCTGGCCATGGAACAGCTTGGGCAGACGGAGAATGACCTGTTCTTTGTGTTCACCACGCAGGAGGAGCTCGGTCTGCGGGGGGCAAAGACGGCCACCTATGCCATCGAGCCGGACTATGGCATCGTGCTGGATGTGACGGGTAGTGTTGATACTCCCAACGCCAAACATGCAGACAGCAGCAAGCAGGGCGGGGGAGCGGCCATCAAGGTGATGGATCGTTCGGTTATCTGCCACCCGGAAGTGGTGGACAAGTTGAAGCAGCTGTCCCGGGAGCAGGAGATCCCCCATCAGCTTACGGTCAAACGCACCGGCGGCACCGATGCCGGGGCCATGCAGCCCAGTCGGGCCGGTGTGCGTGTGAGTGGGATCACCGTGCCCTGCCGGTATGCCCACAGCCCCTGTGAGAGTATTTGTATCCGCGATGCGCTGGCCTGTGTGCGCCTTGTGTGCGCCTTTGCACAGGCTCAGCTTGAGAAAGTGTGAATGGTATGTATTTGAATGTCAGTCCCCGTATTCGTGCCCTCGCCGCACAGGCGGAGGAGGGACTGCAGGAGCAGTTTGCCCGCATTGACGCCATTGCCGCAGTCAATACGGAAAAGGTGCTCTCTGCCTTCCAGCGCCACCGGGTGGCGGAAAACTTCTTTGCCGGGACCACCGGGTACGGCTATGACGATCTTGGACGGGACAAGCTGGATGAGATCTATGCCGATATTTTCCACACCGAGGCCGCTCTGGTTCGTATCCAGTTTGTGAACGGAACCCACGCCATCACCTGCGCCTTGTTCGGTGCGCTGAAGGCGGGGGATGTGCTGGTATCCGCTGTGGGTGCCCCTTATGACACACTGCTGGGAGCCATTGGTGCGGTGGACAAGGGCCACGGCAGTCTGGCTGACTATGGCGTGGAGTACCGTCAGGTGGATCTGGTCAATGATGCGCCCGATCTGGAGGGGATGGAGCGTGCCGCGGCCGATCCCCGGGTAAAGGCGGTGCTGATCCAGCGCTCCCGTGGATATGCCACCCGTGCATCCTTGTCGGTTGACCAGATCGGTGAAATGTGTCGGCGCATCAAGGCGGTCAACCCCAATGTGGCCATTTTGGTGGACAACTGTTACGGTGAATTTACTGAGGAAATGGAGCCTACTCAGGTGGGCGCCGACCTTGTGGTGGGGTCTTTGATCAAAAATCCGGGCGGTGGTCTTGCGCCCACAGGAGGGTACATCGCCGGCCGCCGGGATCTGGTGGAGGGGGCTGCCATGCGGCTGACCGCCCCCGGTATTGGCGGGGAATGCGGCTGCACGCTGGGTCAGAACCGGCTGCTCTATCAAGGTCTGTTTCTGGCTCCTCACACCGTGGCTCAGGCGCTGAAAACAGCGGTATTTGCCGCTGGCATTATGGAGCTTCTGGGCTATGAGACCCAGCCCACCTCCCGTGAGGTGCGCCATGACATCATCCAGATGATCCACATGAAGCAGCCCGAGGCACTGAAAAAGTTCTGCAAGGGCATTCAGTTTGGCGCGCCCGTGGATTCCTTTGTTACCCCCGAGCCCTGGGCTATGCCAGGCTATGACAACGACGTGATCATGGCCGCCGGCGCCTTTGTGCAGGGTGCATCTATTGAACTGTCTGCCGATGCACCCATGCGGGAACCCTATACGGTTTATCTGCAGGGTGGGCTGACCTACGAGTCGGGCAAAGCGGGAATTCTGCTGGCGGTTCGGGAATTGCTGGGTGAGGAATAATCTGGTTTTGATACAAGTATCGGTACGCATACCCTGAATAGGAGGGGGGTGTGTGCCTTGGTGAGGGAATTGCGCTGGTGGCTGCGCCGGCAGATGTACCGAAGACGGGTGCGCGGAAGCGGCAGACACGCTCTGCTTTGGACCATTCTGATCGCCATTGCTTTGTCGGCCGGTCTTATCAGCTTTCTGGAGCTGCGTCTGCGTCCGGTAGCAGCACAGCTTGCGGTGCGTCAGGTGCACAACAGGATCACCGCTCAACTAGACCAGGCACTGTTTGCCGTGCCCGTGGACTACAACAAACTAGTGCAGCTGCAGCAGGACAGCACAGGGCAGGTGCTTGCTATCACCAGCGATCCCGGGCAGGTCAATCTGCTTCGGGCAAGCGTGTCAAAAGCGGCACTGGAGGCTATTGCCGCGGTGGATGTGCATACCATGGGAATTCCGTTGGGCAGTTTGTTTGAGCTGGATCTGCTGTGGGCGCTTGGACCGACTATTCAGGTGCGCGGTCTCACGGCTGGAACAGTAACTACCCGGGTGCGCAGCGAGTTTCTCTCAGCCGGGATCAACCAGACGCTGCACCGCATTCTTGTGGACGTGACCGTGCCTCTGACCGTGCTTTTGCCCGGAGACCGGACGACTACGCAGGTGGAGACTACCGTATGCCTTGCAGAAACGGTGATCGTCGGCCGTGTGCCGGAGACCTATTTGGATTGGAGTGGGAACCTTGGACTACAAGCAGGAGATCGAACATCTGCGCCGTGAACTGGAACAGGCGGGGTATGAGTACTATGTGCTGGATACTCCCACCATGTCTGACCGGGACTATGATTTGAAGCTGCGCCGACTGGAGGAGCTGGAACTGGCCCACCCGGAGCTCATCACGCCCGACTCGCCCACGCAGAGGGTTGGAGGCGCGCCGGTCTCTGCCTTTGGGGAAGTGACCCATCCCGTTGCGCTGGAAAGTCTGCAGGACGTTTTCGATTTTGATGAGCTGCGGGAGTTCGATAAACGGGTACGCGCGGCTGTGTCCGATGTGACATATGTGGTCGAGCCCAAGGTGGACGGGCTTTCTGTGGCGCTGGAATATGTGGACGGCAGCTTCGTTCGGGGAGCAACCCGGGGTGACGGCAGAGTAGGGGAGGACGTGACGGAAAATCTGCGTACCATCCGATCCATTCCGTTGCGCATCCCAAACGTCACCGGTCGTTTGATCGTGCGGGGTGAGGTGTTTATGCCCAAAAAGGTGTTTCATGCGCTGAACGAGCAGCGTGAGCGCCGGGGAGAGCAACAGTTTGCCAACCCGCGAAATGCCGCCGCCGGATCGCTGCGGCAGCTGGATCCGAAGGTGGCTGCGGAGCGGCGGTTGGACATTCTGATTTTCAATGTGCAGTTAGCGGAGGAAGATACGTTCCACACACATCTGGAAACGCTGGAGTATATGAAATCCAAAGGCTATAAGGTGATCCCAAACTACCGCTGTGACGATGTGGAGCAGGTGGTCCGGTGCATCACCGCCATCGGCGAGGGTCGTGAGGATTTTTCCTTTGACATTGACGGTGCGGTGGTGAAGGTCAACGACCTTGCACAGCGGAAAATGCTGGGCAGTACCGCTAAATTTCCCCGCTGGGCGGCTGCCTACAAGTACCCGCCGGAGGAAAAGGCATCCAAGCTGCTGGACATCGTGGTGCAGGTGGGGCGCACAGGCGTGCTGACGCCCAAGGCAGTGCTTGCCCCTGTGCGGCTGGCAGGAACTACGGTGACCAACGCAACACTGCACAATCAGGATTTTATCACTGAAAAGGACATCCGCATCGGGGATACCGTCATTGTGCGCAAGGCGGGGGAGATTATACCGGAGATCCTGTCTGTGGTTGTTGAGGAGCGCCCCGAGGGGGCGCAGCCCTATCACTTGCCCACCGCTTGTCCTGTGTGTGGCGCGCCGGTGAGCCGGGACGAGGATGGCGCGCACGTACGTTGTACCGGCGCAGAGTGCCCGGCCCAGTTGCTCCGCAATTTGGCGCATTTTGCAAGCCGGGATGCCATGGACATTGAGGGGCTTGGTATTGCGGTTGTGGAGGCGCTGGTGGGTGCCGGACTGGTTAGCAGTCCCGCCGATCTATACAGCCTGGAGCCTCAGTCCGTGGCGGCACTGGACCGTATGGGGAAGAAATCGGCGGAGAATCTGATCGCCGCAATCGAGGCATCCAAGACCAACGATCTTGGTCGATTGTTGTACGCCTTTGGTATCCGACAGGTAGGGCAAAAGGCGGCCAAGACAATTGCCCGCCATTTTGGCACCCTGGAGGCCCTTGCCAACGCTACCCTTGAGCAGCTGACCCAGGTAGAGGATGTGGGCACGATCACCGCCAACAACATCCTTGCCTGGTTTGCAAGTCCCCAGAGCGCGCATCTGATCCGCCGGCTGAAGGAGGCCGGGGTCAACTTGACCGCGGGTGAACAGGGAAGTGACCGGCGGTTTGAGGGGATGACCTTTGTGCTGACCGGCGCACTGGAGCACTTTACACGCGACGAAGCAGCTGCTCTTATTGAGGAGCATGGAGGGAAGGCGTCCGGATCCGTATCGAAGAAAACCACCTGGGTGGTGGCGGGAGAAAACGCCGGATCAAAACTGAAAAAAGCCAATGAACTTGGTGTTCCAGTTCTGACGGAAGAAGAATTTCGTAAGATGCTTGACTAAAACAATGCGCCCCCGTTGATCGAACGGGGGCGCATTGCCTTTGGTCAGCCCTTTGCCATCTTCTTTTTGTCAAAGGACGGATTGTAAAGGTACACATTCTTCTGGTCCAGCTTCTCCTGGGTGTTGCGCAGACACTCGCCAAAGCGCTGATAGTGGACGATCTCCCGCTGCCGCAGGAAGCGGATCACATTGTTTACGTCCGGGTCGTCGGACAGGCGCAGAATATTATCGTAGGTCTTGCGGGCCTTTTGCTCTGCCGCCATGTCCTCGGCCAGGTCGGCCAGAGCGTCCCCGGTGGACTGGATGGATGCAGCCGACCAGGGGAACCCGGAGGCGGCGGTGGGGTACACACCGGCGGTGTGGTCCACAAAATAGGCCGCGAAGTTGGGGTTGGCCTTCACCTGTTCCTCCGTCAGATCACGGGTGAGCTGATGAACAATGGCGGCAACCATCTCAAGGTGGGACAACTCCTCCGTGCCGATGTCGGTCAGCAGTCCCTTTGCCTGATCAAAGGGCATAGCATAGCGCTGTGACAGATAGCGCATGGAAGCGCCCAGCTCACCGTCAGGCCCGCCGTACTGGCTGATGATAAACGCGGCCAGTTTGGGGTTTGGAGTGGCGATTTTCACCGGGAACTGCAGCTTTTTTTCATAGATAAACATTTACTTCACCTCGTTATGCTCAAAGTTCCAGGGCCAAGGATCGTTGAGCCAGGTATATTTGCTGTCCATGGCGGCCTGCTCACGCAGCAGGGGCCCGCCGCTTTTTTCCACGGCTTCCCGGGCGGACTTTTCCATGGCGGTATACTGCTTGAACAGAGAAAATGCCTCAGCATCATCGGGGTGGGTATCAAGATACAAAGCCAGTTCCTGCAGAACAAAGCACAGGGCCTGCAGCTCGCCCAGAGGGCCGTCGGACACCTTGCTTCCGGGAATGGCCAGATGGAAGGGCAAATTCAGAGCAGGGAAGAGAGTGCCGTTGCTTAGGGCGTCACGCTGACCGTAACGCGGGCTGCCCGCCTGCTGGAATGGAACATAGCCCGTAGCCAGCGGCGCGCAGGAGGGCAACGTACCGCACCGATCCGGACAACGGTTGGTGCTTCCGTTTTCGTTATTCACTTGAGTTCCTCCTATGGGATCAATTTGGGAGTTAGGACCCCCACGGCATTCTATGAACAGTCTTAAGTGGTGGTGTCCTGCGCTATAGAGTGAAATTTCGCCAATTCACGCACTTTTACGGATAAAATTATCTGCAGAGGTTTTCGAAAGAAGAAATCTGTGCTAAAATGAAAAAACAACAAACTACATAACCTCCTGCAGTCCCTCATAAGATGGTGACAAAAGGAGAGTGAGCGCTTTGTTCAAACGTGGTTTGTTCTTGTTTCTTTGTGTTTCTTCTGCGCTGGTTGCAGTTTTGCTTGTTATTTATACCAAGACTACAACAGTACAAAGCGCATCAGCCTCGGCCCCACAGGGGTACACCTTGATTCTGGATGCAGGACATGGAGGGGAAGACGGTGGGGCGGTCTCCCAGTCCGGTATCGCAGAGAGCCAAATCAATCTGGCAGTGACCAGAAGACTGGACTTGCTGCTCGGATTATTTGGTGTGCCCGGGGTCATGCTTCGCCAGGAAGATGTGTCCCTGCACGACCCTTCCGCCCAAACTCTGCGGGAAAAGAAGGTTTCCGATTTGAAAAATCGGGTTTCTGCCATTGAGGGGGAAGAGGGAGCGTGGCTCATTTCCATCCATCAAAACACATTTCCGGATGCCCGTTATCACGGGGCTCAAGTGTTCTATGCCCCAACCGATGGCTCCCAGGCCCTGGCTGAGGCCATGCAGGAGACTCTGCGCACCACGCTTGATCCAGACAATCAGCGTGCGTGCAAGCCCATTGCCGATACCATTTATCTCATGAACCATATTTCCTGTCCGGCTGTGTTGGTGGAATGTGGTTTTCTCTCCAATCCGCAGGAGGAACAGCTTCTGGCTGCACCGGCCTATCAGACCAAGCTGGCCGCGGCCCTGGCAGGTGGATGGCTTGGGTATCAATCAAGTATTACACAGGGAGTGTGAACAAAATGAAGGCAAAAAGCCTGTTTTATTGCACAAACTGCGGAAATGAAACACCAAAGTGGGATGGACGCTGTTCCGCCTGCGGACAGTGGAACACCGTGGTCGAGTGTCCGCCTGAGCAGAAAAAGCGCCCCGGAGCGTCCAGAACGGCCAGTTCCGGTCATCTTTTGGTCGCAACACCCCGGCGTATGGCAGAGGTGGAGTCCGGGGATGAGTTGCGCTTTTCCACCGGGATGAGTGAGCTGGACCGGGTGCTTGGCGGCGGTGCGGTGCGAGGCTCTTTGGTGCTGCTCGGAGGTGCTCCCGGTATCGGAAAATCCACGCTGATGCTGCAGATCTGTCAGCAAATGTGCAGGAATAGCAAGGTGCTCTACGTTTCCGGTGAAGAGTCTGAACGCCAGATCAAGCTGCGCGCCGAACGTCTGCAGGTACAGGGCGACAACCTGTATCTGTTGGCTGAGACCAATCTGGAATCCGTTCTGGAGGCGGTACATCAGCTTTCTCCCGATGTTTTGATCGTAGATTCCATCCAGACGCTCTATAACGGTGATTTGACAACGTCACCGGGAAGTGTGGGACAGGTAAAGGATTGTACCATGACCCTGATGCAGCTTGCAAAAGGGGAGGGGATAACTGTCTTTGTCATCGGACACATCAACAAAGAGGGTTCCATTGCCGGGCCAAAGGTGCTGGAACACATGGTGGACTGCGTTCTCTACTT
>JAZNMM010000059.1:0-22733 GCA_045579605.1 Lawsonibacter sp. | reverse complement strand
GCGTGTGATCACTGACCACATCCGTTCCTCTTCCTTCATGATCTGCGACGGCGTGCTGCCCTCCAACGAGGGCCGCGGCTACGTGCTGCGCCGCCTGCTGCGCAGAGCAGCCCGCCACGGCAAGCTGCTGGGCGTGAACGGGCCCTTCTTGTACAAGGTGTGTGACACCCTGGTCCACGAGAACGAGGGCCACTATCCTGAGCTGCGGGAGCGCCAGGATTATATCACCAAGGTCATCCGCACCGAGGAGGAGAACTTCGCCAAGACCATCGACGGCGGCCTGAAGATATTCAACGACATGCTCACCGAGCACAAGGCCAAGGGGGAGAAGACCTTCTCCGGTGCCGATGCATTCAAGCTGTATGATACCTATGGGTTCCCTGTAGACCTGACCATCGAGATGGTGGAGGAGCAGGGTATGACTCTGGACCAGGGCGAGTTCCATAAGCAGATGGACGAACAGCGCACCCGCGCCCGTAAGGCCCGTGAGGCCCTGGGCGATCTGGGTTGGGCCGGTGTGGAGTTTGGCAAGGAAGTGCCCGCCACGGAGTTTGTGGGCTATGACCACACCATTCTTGACGATGCCAAGGTTGTTGCCATCGTAGTGGAAAACGAGCAGGCCGAGGAACTGATGCCCGGCGTGGAGGCCATTGTTGTTCTGGACAAGTCTCCCTTCTACGCCGAGATGGGCGGTCAGGTGGCCGACCACGGCGTGATCACCGCTGATGGTATGCGCTTTGAGGTCACCGATGTTCAGAAGAACAAGGGCGGCAAGTACATGCACACCGGAAAGCTGTCCGAGGGCGTGCTCAAGGTGGGCGATACCGTCTGCGCCGCCATCGATCTGGACCGCCGCGCCGCCATTATGCGCGCCCACTCCGCCACCCACCTGCTGGACAAGGCTCTGCGTACCGTGCTGGGCGACCACGTCCATCAGGCCGGCTCTCTGGTAGAGCCCGACCGCGTGCGCTTTGGCTTCACCCACTTTTCCGCCCTGACTGCCGAGGAGCTGGCCCAGGTCAGTGCCATGGTCAACGAGGCGGTGCTGACCGGCTACGACATCGTCACCGAGGAGATGCCCATTGAGCAGGCCAAGGAGAAGGGCGCCATCGCCCTGTTCGGCGAAAAGTACGGCGACACCGTCCGCGTGGTGGACATGGGCGAGGGTTACTCCGTGGAGTTCTGCGGCGGCACCCACCTGAACAACACCGCCAAGGTGGGCGTGTTCCATGTGACCAGCGAGTTCTCTGTGGCCTCCGGCGTGCGCCGCATTGAGGCAACCACGGGCAAGGTGTCCCTGGACACCATGAACCGCAATCAGGAGAAGCTGTTCCAGGCCGCCGCCATTCTCAAGGCCAAGCCCGCGGAAATTCTGGAGAAGGCTGAAGCGGCCATGGCGGAGGTCAAGAAGCTCCAGCAGGCAGTGGAGAAGTATAAGGCTCGTGAGGCCGCCGGCGAGACCGAGCGGATGCTCTTTGGCACCCACGATGTGGGCGGCCTGAAGGTGCTCACCGCCACGGTGGCCGACGCGGACGCCAACCGCCTGCGTCAGATGGGCGATATGCTCCGGGACAAGGCGGCCAACATCGTGGCTGTGCTGGCCGCGGTGAACGACGGCAAGATCACCTTCCTGGCCACCTGCGGCAAGGATGCCGTGGCCAAGGGTGTGAAGGCCGGCGACATCATCCGCGAAGTGACCCCCATCTGCGGCGGCAAGGGCGGCGGTAAGCCGGACAGCGCCATGGGTGGCGGCACCGACGTGGTCAAGCTGGACGATGCGCTGGCGGCGGTGGACAACATCGTGTCCGCCAAGCTGGGGCTGTAAGGAGGAAGCAGTATGTCTGATTGTCTGTTCTGTAAGATCGCCAAGGGCGATATTCCGTCCAACAAGGTGTATGAGGACGAGGTGTGCCTGGCTTTCCATGACATTGAGCCCCAGGCGCCCACCCATTTTCTGGTCATTCCCAAGATGCACATTGGCTCTGTGGCTGAGGTTACCGAAGACAATGCCGCGGTAGCCGGCCACATGATGGCGGTCATCTCCAAGGTGGCCAAGCAGTTGGGGCTGGACAGCTATCGTGTGGTGTCCAACATCGGCGACCAGGCCGGTCAGTCCGTGCCCCACCTGCACTTCCATGTGCTGGGCGGCCGGGATATGACCTGGCCTCCGGGCTGAGCGCGTTAGCAGAAGAAGGGGGCGGCCCATGTATCGCATCGACATTATGACGCTCTTTCCCGACGTGGTGGGGGATATGCTGTGTGAGTCTATTCTGGGCCGGGCCCAGGAACGGGGCTTTATCCGCATCGAGTGCCACCAGATCCGGGACTACACCGTCAACAAGCAAAAGCAGGTGGACGACTATCCTTACGGCGGCGGCCGGGGGGCGGTGATGCAGGCCGACCCCCTGTACCGGTGCTGGAAGCACATCTGTGACGAGGCGGGGGAGCAGGTGCATACCATTTTCATGTCTCCGGCGGGCAAGACCTTCCGGCAGGCGGACGCCATTCGTCTCAAGGACGACTATGAACGACTGATTTTAGTGTGCGGCCATTACGAGGGCATCGACGAGCGTTTCATTGAGGAATGCGTGGATGAGGAACTGTCCCTGGGTGACTTTGTGCTCACCGGGGGCGAGATCCCCGCCATGGCCATCGCGGATGCGGTGTGCCGTCTGGTGCCCGGCGTGCTGTCAGACCCGGAATGCTATGAAAATGAAAGCCATTGGAACGGCCTGCTGGAAGCGCCCCAGTACTCCCGGCCGGAGGTGTGGCACGACCGGGCCGTGCCGCCCATCCTGCTGTCCGGCCACCATGCCAACATTCAGAAATGGCGGCGCAAGCAGGCCATCCTGCGTACCCGTGCCCGCCGCCCGGATATGTTTGAGCGGCTGGACCTGTCCTCCAAGCAGGACAAGAAGCTGATCAAGGAAATGCAGGACGAGGGCCTGTGGTGACCATCAAAAACGGAGCGGATATCCGCTCCGTTTTTTCTTGTCATAAGACGCGGTTATCCTTGCATACGGGGGAAAACCGTGATAAAATTTGAGAGATAGAGTAGGGGGAGTGTTATGATCGTTTTGGGCATCGACCCGGGGGTAGCCACCATCGGCTTTGGCGTGCTGGACGCCCAGCGGGGGAAAAACAGGCTGATCCAATACGGCGTCATCACCACCCCGGCAGGTCTGCCTCTGTCCCAACGGCTGGTGCAGATCAGCGAGGATATGGAACAGCTGATCCGTCAGTTCAAGCCCGATGAGATGGCGGTGGAGGAGCTGTTCTTCTCCAAAAACATCACCACCGGTATTGCCGTGGCCCACGGGCGGGGCGTGATTTTGCTGGCGGCGGAAAAGCTGGGTGTGCCCGTGTTTGAGTATACTCCTATGCAGGTCAAGCAGGCGGTGGTGGGCTATGGCGCGGCCCAGAAGCGGCAGGTGATGCTCATGACCCAGCGGCTTCTGGGAATGAAAGAAGTGCCCAAGCCGGACGACGCGGCGGACGCGCTGGCCATTGCCATCTGCCACAGCCGGTCGGCAACTTCGCTGATGAATACCGAGCGGGTGTTTGACGCAAGCAAGTATGACACGCGCTGATTCGGACATAGGCGATACGGCGGGCGGACGCAGAGGTCCGCCCCTACTTTGAAATAAAGGTGCGCGATCATCATGTTTTATTATCTCAACGGCACGGTGGCCCATCTGGGGCCCTATCTGGCCGTCATTGACTGCGGCGGTGTGGGCTACGCCTGCCGCACTACCAACACCACACAGGCCCGGCTGAAGCTGGGGGAGAAGGGCAAGCTGTATACCTTCCTCAACGTGCGTGAGGACGCCATGGAGCTGTACGGCTTTGCTACGCAGGATGAATTGAATCTCTTTGAGCTGCTGCTGTCCGTCTCCGGCGTGGGCCCCAAGGCGGCCCTGTCCATCCTGTCCGCCAACAGCCCTGCCAATTTAGCCCTGTCCATCATCACGGGGGATGAGAAGGCCCTGACCTGTGCCCCCGGCATCGGTAAGAAGATCGCCCAGCGTGTCATTCTGGAACTGAAGGACAAGCTGGCCAAGGGTCAGACCATCGGTGGGGGAGAGAGCTACGGCGGCACCGGTGTCACCGTCATCCCGGAGAACAAGCTGTCCGAAGCCACCGCCGCCCTTGCCGTTCTGGGCTACTCTCAGGGTGAGATCGGCGCGGCCCTTAAGGGCGTTGATCTGGACAGCCTGACCCTGGAGCAGATTATCAAGGAAGCCCTGAAGAAGATGATGAAGGGATGAGTGCCCTATGGCCATTGATTTTTCCAACCCCGAATTTGATACGGAAGAATACCAGCCCCTTGTGACCACCTCCCTGACCCGGGAGGATGAGGGGGAGTATTCTCTGCGCCCCAAAACCCTGCGCGAGTACATCGGTCAGGAGAAGGCCAAGGGCAATCTGGAGGTCTTTATCCAGGCGGCCAAGATGCGCAAGGAGCCGCTGGATCACGTGCTGCTCCACGGCCCTCCCGGTCTGGGCAAAACCACCCTCAGCGGCATCATCGCCAACGAGATGGGGGTCAACATCCGCATCACCTCCGGCCCGGCCATTGAAAAGGCGGGGGATCTGGCTGCTCTGCTGACCAACCTGCAGGAAAACGACATCCTCTTTGTGGACGAAATTCACCGCCTCAATCGCTCGGTGGAGGAAATTCTCTACCCGGCCATGGAGGACTACGCCATCGACATCATCATCGGCAAGGGCCCCTCGGCCAACTCCGTGCGGCTGGACCTGCCGCACTTTACATTGATTGGTGCGACCACCAGAGCAGGACAGTTGTCTGCACCTCTGCGGGATCGCTTCGGCGTCACCCTGCGGCTGGAGCTTTATACCCCGGAGGAGCTGGCGCAGATCGTAATTCGCTCGGCCGGTATTCTGGAAGTGCCCATTGAATATGATGGAGCTATGGAGATTGCCCGTCGTTCCCGTGGCACGCCCCGTATTGCCAACCGCATGCTGCGCCGTGTGCGCGACTTCGCCCAGGTGAAGGCGGGGGGCGTTATTACCAAGGAAGTGGCTGATCAGGCCCTGACCGCCCTGGAGATCGACGATCTTGGCCTTGACTCCATCGACCACCGTATGCTCCACAGCATCATTGAGAATTATAAGGGCGGCCCGGTGGGCCTTGAGACCCTGTCCGCCACCATCAACGAGGAAGCGGTCACGCTGGAGGATGTTTACGAGCCGTACTTGATGCAGTTGGGCTTCCTTACCCGTACGCCCAGAGGCCGCTGTGTTACTGCCAAGGCCTATCAGCATCTGGGATTGTCCGTCCCCGGCGGGAAGTGCGACTGCCCGGAGCAACTTAGCTTCGAATAAAGAGGGATCCTGCGATGAAAGACAGAAAGACATTGCTGGCCCTGTGCTATTTTGTGCTTATGCTGCCCATAGGCGCGTGGTACAGTGTGTGTTACGCCGATTTTGGAAAGGCAATTGTAGGTGGTTGGGGGTTGTTTGCATCCTGCCTTGCAGCGATTGGAGCAATATCTGTCCGAAGCGGCTGGAAAAAGACCGCAGATTGGTGCGGTGCACTTTTAACCGCGCTTCAGGTCCTGCCGGCGTGCTGTTGGGGCGTATTCGTGTCCCAACAATTTGCCGGGGTGCCTGGTTGGCTTGGGCTTACCATACATGTGATTATGCTTATATGGGGCTTTATGAATATTGCAGATAGCATTAGAAAAAAGTAAGTCTTATTTGAGTCTGATTTGCAAGAGGTGTTTTCTATGGGTAAACTGTTTGGAACAGACGGTATCCGCGGCGTGGTCAACGCCGGTCTGGACGCGGATCTTGCCTATAAAGTAGGTCTTGCCGCCGCGCAGGTGCTGGCCAAAAACAAGAAAGAAGGGGAGAAGCCCCTTGTTACCATCGGAAAAGACACCCGCATTTCCGGCGACCTGCTCAAGGGCTCTTTGATCGCCGGCCTGTGCACCGCCGGCGCGGACGTGCTGGATCTGGGCACGCTGCCCACCCCCGGTGTGGCCTGGGTCACCGTGGACCAGAAGGCGGACGCGGGCATCGTCATTTCCGCCAGCCACAACCCCTTTGAGCACAACGGCATCAAAATCTTCAACGGTGAGGGCTACAAGCTGTCCGACGAGCTGGAAGAGAAGATCGAGGATATTGTTCTCTTTGGCCACAACAACGTGCCCATGAAGACCCATGGGGAGATCGGTAAGGTCAGCTACGTGGCGTCCAAGGCGTCCGAGGACTATATCGACCATCTGGAGGCCAGTGTGGACTCCACCCTGGGCGGACTGCGCATTCTGGTGGATTGTGCCAACGGCGCCGCCTCAGCCACCGCCGCCCGGCTCTTTGACCGCTTTTCCAAGCTGCGCACGGACGTGATCAATGCCGACCCCGACGGTGTAAACATCAACGCCAAGTGCGGCTCCACCCATATTGCCGCGCTGGCTGCCATGGTCAAAGCCGGTGGCTACGACATGGGCATTGCCTTTGACGGTGACGCTGACCGCTGTCTTGCGGTGGATGAGCTGGGTAATCTGATCGACGGCGACCAGATCATGGCCGCCTGTGGTTTGGATATGAAGGCAAAGGGCAAGCTTCCCGGGGACACCATCGTGGCCACTGTCATGTCCAATCTGGGCCTGCACGTGTGGTCCAAGGAGAACGGGCTGAATATCGTTTGTACCGACGTGGGTGACCGCCATGTGCTGGAGCATATGCTGGAGCATGGCTTTGACATCGGCGGCGAGCAGTCCGGGCACATGATCTTCCGCGAGTTTGCAACCACCGGTGACGGCCAGCTGACGGCGTTGCAGATGCTGGCCCTGCTCAAGGAGAGTGGGAAGAAGGCCAGCGAGCTGTTTGGGGCCTGCCCCCGGTATCCCCAGGTGCTTATCAATGTCCCCGTGGCAGACAATGACACCAAAAAGGCCATCATGGCCAGCCAAAGACTGTGGGATGCAGTGCGCGCAGAGGAGGAGCAGCTGGCCGGCAAAGGCCGGGTTCTGGTGCGTGCCTCCGGTACGGAAGCGCTGATGCGCGTCATGGTGGAGGCCCAGGAGCAAACCGTCGCAGACGGCTGTGCCCAGCGACTTGCAGAACTGGTGAAATCGATCTAAATGGAAAAGAAATGCTCGTTTTTCCAGGAAAATTGGGAAAGTTGACAAACTTTTTTAAAAAATCACTTGACAAACCGTGCAGGATTATTTAAACTACTTGAGGAGTGTAAATATGGGCAACGAACTGACCGGAATTGAGCAGCTTACGGACGAGCAGCTTTGTCTGCTTGCCGCCCAGGGCAGTCTTCCGGCGGAGGAGACCCTTGTTTCACGCCATTCCCAACTGGTTCGCATCTGTGCCCGTCCGCTGTTTCTGGCGGGGGGTGACCACGAGGACCTGTTTCAGGAAGGGATGCTGGGTCTGCTTGGTGCAGTGCGCACCTATGATCCCGCACGCCAGACCAGGTTTGACACCTATGCTGAGGTCTGTATCCGCCGCCGGCTGGCAACCGCCATCCGGGATGCCGGCCGCGACAAGCATATTCCCCTGAATAGTTATATTTCATTCGAAACCCCTCTGTTTGACACGGCGATGGGAACGCTTTCCATTCAAAAGGAAACGCCGGAAGATGTGTTCATTGGCAAAGAGGAATGGAATGAACGCTTTCGCGTTCTGAAAGACCAATTGTCCGGGTTCGAAGCGAACGTACTTGCCCTGTATTTGAGCGGACTGTCTTATGACCGGATCGCCCAACGCATCGGCAGGACAACAAAATCGGTGGACAATGCGGTCCAGCGTATCCGGCGCAAAGTAGCGCGCCTGTTTAACTCCGGCGAAATCAGCAATGGCTGATCGCAAATATCATTGACCCGGCAGGACCGGGAACAAGTCAAAGAGAGGGAATTCACATGTACGAAGACAAGACTCTGGTATGCAAGGAATGTGGCAGCGAGTTCGTGTTCACCGCTGGTGAGCAGGAGTTCTACGCTGAGCGTGGCTTCCAGAACGAGCCCCAGCGCTGCAAGGCTTGCCGCGACGCCCGCAAGAACGCCGCCCGTGGCCCCCGTGAGTATTTCACCGCTACCTGCGCCGCTTGCGGTGGTGAGGCGAAGGTTCCTTTCGAGCCCAAGTCTGATCGCCCCGTCTACTGCAGCGATTGCTTCGCCAAGATGCGCGAGCAGGGCTGAGACACAGTCTGACATGAAAAAAAGACGCTCGTTGGAGCGTCTTTTTTCCTTTTCTTATTGATCAAGAGAGGATAAAAAAACTCCGTGTCCCGAGGGACACGGAGCTTTAATTTGCCTTATTCGATCACACCGCGCGGGTGACCTTACCGGAACGGAGGCATCTGGTGCAGACGTACACATGAGTGGGAGCGCCATTCACGATCGCCTTGACACGCTTCACGTTGGGCTTCCAGGGGCGGTTGGAGCGGCGGTGAGAGTGGGATACCTTGATGCCGAAGACAACGCCCTTGTCGCAGAATTCACATTTGGCCATTTCGCTTACCTCCTCGCTTAGAAGTTCGCTCATTCGATGGAGCATCGTCAGATATATTACCAGATAATTGGTCAAAATGCAAGGACTTTTTTAATTTTTTTTCTTGCGCGGGCAGGTTTCTTCCCGGGGACTATTGGCGAAAGGGGCCAGGGACGCATAGGGAGATAAGACACTTGCGAAAACGGGGGAAATACGGTATACTCGTAAGCAAAGAAGGGAAAAGGAGCGGTCGTATGGCACAGGGATACAGCGTGAAGCTTGGCAGGATCGTGGAAGAATTCCATCTGGAGCTGCTGCGGGGAGGCTCGGACTATGAGAATTGTCCCCTTTACACCGTGGACATCAACCGTCCCGGGTTGCCCTTGACAGGCTTCTTCGACCACTTTGACGAGCAGCGTCTGCTGGTCATCGGCCTGGTAGAGACCACCTATCTTTCCGGGCTGAGCCCGGAGCAGCGCCGTGACAGTTTTGATCGCCTGCTGGCCCATCCGGTGCCCGGACTGATCATCACCCGGGGCATTGAGCCGTTCCCGGAATGTATGGAGATGGCGGAGAAGTACGACCGTACCGTGCTGCGCACCCAGGAGACCACATCGGTGTTTACCAGTGCGCTGATCGGCAGCCTGCGCCTGCATCTGGCACCCAGGCTCACCTGCTCGGGCGTTATGCTGGAGGTGTATGGTGAGGGCGTGCTCATTCAGGGTGAGTCCGGCGTGGGCAAGAGCGAGGTGGCCATTGAGCTGATCAAGCGCGGACACCGCATTATTGCCGATGACGCCGTGGATATCATCAAGGACAACAGCGGCAAGCTGGTGGCATCCTCACCGGAGCTGATCCGCCACTATATGGAGCTGCGGGGCATCGGCGTGATCGATGTGCGCCGGCTGTTCGGTATGGGTGCGATCAAGGACGCACAGGAGATCGATCTGGTGGTCCATCTGGAGCCCTGGAAAGAGGGGAAAGTATACGATCGACTGGGTATGGACTCGGCCTATGTGGATATTCTGGATACTCAGCTGCCTTCTCTCACCATTCCCGTCAAGCCGGGCCGGAACCTGGCCAGCATTCTGGAAGTGGCTGCCATGAATAACCGCAACCGAAAAATGGGCCACAACGCTGCGCTGGAGCTGAGCCAGCGTATGGACAGTCATTTCCAGCAGCTTAGCGAATAACGAGACATGTGTTCAACGACCCGTGCCGCGGCACGGGTCGTTTTCTGTTCAAAGCCATGAGTTTTTTTGCGGGAAACTATTCTATTTCGCCACAGAATTTGCTATAATATACTCTGATAAAATTCGGGGTGGTATGCCCCGACAGCATCTTTGTCCGGAGGGGATCGGTATGAGTGTGTTTGCCGCACTGAAGCAGCGGCTGGAATATGTCTGCCCGCAGCTGGAGCTACGGGAGAACGAGCCCATGTCCCGGCACACCTCCTTTCACATTGGCGGGGCGGTCAGGCTGATGGCGCTGCCCGCCGATCGGGAGCAGGTGGTGGCGGCGGTCACCGCTGCCCGGGAGATGGGTGTAAAGCCCTTTTTTCTTGGAAACGGGTCCAATTTGCTGGTGAGGGACGAAGGGGCGCAGCGGTTTGTCATCAAGACATCCAATCTGCGCGACTGCCGGGTACAGGGCACGTCGATCCTTGCCGGCGGCGGCGTGACGCTGGCCCGGCTTGCCGCCTTTGCCCGGGAGCAGGGGCTGACGGGGCTGGAGTTTGCCCACGGAATTCCCGGCACTCTTGGAGGTGCCGTGACCATGAATGCCGGTGCGTATGGCGGCGAGATGGCGCAGATAGTGCGGGGTGTGACCTGTGTTTACTCCGACGGCACTGTGCGCGAAGAGACGGAGTTTGATTTTGGTTACCGCCACAGCGCCTTTTCCGATGGGGAACGCATGATCCTTTCCGTTCGGTTGGAGCTGGCCGCCGGTGACCCGGCCCAGATCGCCGGGCGCATGGAGCAGCTTGCTGCCCAGCGGCAGGAGAAGCAGCCTCTGGAGTACCCCAGTGCCGGCAGTATGTTCAAGCGTCCGGAGGGTTATTTTGCCGCGGCGCTCATCGATCAGTGCGGACTGAAGGGTCTGCGGGTGGGCGACGCTCAGGTGTCGGAAAAACATGCGGGCTTTGTCATCAACCGGGGGAGCGCCACCTGTGCTGATGTACTTGCTCTGGTGGAGCAGGTGCGCGCCATTGTGCTGGAGCGCACCGGCGTGATGCTGGAGATGGAAGTAAAGGTGCTGTGCTGACTCATACAGCGGAAAAAGGGAGAGACAATGGAATTTGTGATTATTTCCGGCATGTCCGGTGCCGGCAAGAGCCGGGCGGCCGCATTTATGGAAGATATGGGCTTTTTCTGCGTGGACAACCTGCCTGTCCCGCTGATTCCCAAGTTTGCCGAGTTGGGCATGAGTGCTTCGGGAACGGGGGAGTATGAGCGGGTGGTACTGGTCACCGATGTGCGCTCCGGCGGGAACTTTGAGATGTTGTTCCGGGCGCTGGACGAGCTGACGGCGATGAAGTGCCCCTATCAGATCCTGTTTATGGACGCGGCGGACGAAACCATCATCAAGCGCTATAAGGAGAGCCGACGCAGCCATCCTCTGGAAAGCGATGCTCTTGCCCTGGAAGGCGCCATCGCCCGGGAACGGGAGCTGTTGTCGGGGCTACGGGGGCGTGCCAACCACATTATCGATACCACCGATCTGCCCACCACGGGGCTGCGGGACGAGCTGCATCGCCTGTTTCTGCGGGGGCAGGAGACTCGGGACAATCTGCGGGTGAACGTGACCTCTTTCGGATTCAAGCACGGTATTCCCCGGGTGGCGGATCTGGTGTTTGACGTGCGTTTTCTTCCTAACCCCTACTACGTGCCTGAGCTGCGCGCTCTGACCGGTCTGGACGACGGGGTGCGGGAGTACGTATTCCGGGATGGTCAGGCGGAGGAGTTTATGACCCGGCTGGAGGACATGCTGGACTATCTGCTGCCTCGTTATGTGCAGGAGGGAAAGACTGCTCTGGTGGTGGCCATCGGCTGCACCGGCGGGCATCACCGCTCGGTGGCCATCGCACACCGGATCGCGGAGCATGTGCGCCAGCAGGGCTATGGGGTGACGGAAAGTCACCGGGACATTGCCCGAAATTGAGAGGAGGGACACAGGGTGTCCGATTTGCTGCCCAACCGCCAGCTGTGGGAGAACGGCCCGAAGGTAGTCGCCATAGGCGGCGGGACCGGTCTTTCCACCATGCTGCGTGGGTTGAAGCAATACACAAAAAATCTCACTGCCATCGTCACCGTAGCGGACGATGGGGGAGGTTCGGGCAGGCTGCGCAGGGAGATGGGGATGCTTCCGCCCGGAGACATTCGTCACTGCATGGAGTCGCTGGCCAATGTGGAGCCCATCATGCAGCAGTTGATGAGCTACCGGTTCAAAGACGGCTCCCTGTCCGGACAGTCTCTTGGCAATTTGCTGCTGGCCGCCCTAAACGGCATCACCGGCTCCTTTGAAGAGGCAGTGGAGCAGATGAGTCAGGTGCTTGCCATCACGGGGCGGGTGTTGCCCGTTACCGGTGCCGATGTGCAGCTGGAAGCGGTATTTGAAAACGGAAGCCGGGTTGTGGGGGAGTCCAGTATTTTTTCCTTCAAGAAGGAACAGGACTGCCGTATTGCCCGGGTTGCGCTCATACCGGAACAGCCCAAGGCGCTGCCCGGTGCCCTGCAGGCAATCGTAGAGGCAGACCTGATCCTGCTCGGACCGGGCAGCCTGTACACCAGCATTATCCCCAATCTGCTCGTAGATGGCGTGGTGGATGCCATTTGCCGTTCACGGGCGCTGAAGATCTATGTGTGCAATATTATGACCCAGGACGGAGAGACGGAGGGGTATACTGCCGCAGACCATGTGGAAGCTTTGCTGGCACATGGAGCGCCGGGACTGATTGATCTGTGTCTTGCCAACAGCGAGGCGGTACGACCCGGCCTCGTGGAACGCTACCGGCAGGAGGACGCTGTCCCCCTCGTCATTGACCGGGAGCGGTTTGACCGGCTGGGACTGGAACTGGTGGAACGACCTGTGGCCGCCCAGACAGGGGACTATGCCCGCCACTCGGCGACCCGACTGGCCGGAGCCGTTATGGACATTTACCGTCAGCGCGCCGTGCGTATGTTCCGGGGCGAGGAGCGCTATATACTGGAAGAATAGGGTGAGGTTCATGTCTTTTGCCGCGCAGGTAAAAAGTGAATTATGTCGCGCCGCCCTTTCGCGCAAGTGCTGCGCGCAGGCGGAGGCATACGGTGTGCTGCTGTTCTGCAATCTGTTTTCCACCGGGGAAATCCGTATTGTCAGCGAGAGTGAGCACTTTTTGGCTCGTCTGCCGCAGCTGTTTAAAAAGGCGTTTCGGGTGGAGTTTGACCGTCTCCCTGCTTCCGGAAGTACGGGCAAGCGGGTTTTGTGCATTGTGGAGCCGGAAAAGCTTGCTGCCATCCGTGAGGTATATGGCATGGACGGCGGGGGAATGGTGGCAAACCATGTGAACTTCGCCGTGCTGGAGGAGCCTTGCTGCCGGCAGGCATTCCTCCGGGGCGCATTTCTGGCCGGCGGGTCGGTGACCAACCCGGAGAAGAGCTACCATCTGGAACTGGATACCTCACATTTCAATGTCAGCCGGGAGGTCTTCGCTCTCATGCGGGAGTGCGGCTTTGACCCCAAGCAGGCTACACGCAAGGCCAATTACATTACCTATTTCAAGCGGAGCGAGGCCATTGAGGATTTTCTCACCGGTATCGGCGCGCCCCTGTCCGCCATGGACATTATGAATGCCAAGCTGGAAAAGACCATCCGGGGCAGCGTCAACCGGCAGGTGAACTGTGACGCGGCCAATATGGGCAAGGTGGTGGACGCGGCCCAGAGTCAGATCGAGGCCATTCACCGCCTGCAGCAGTCCGGACAATTGGACACGCTGCCCGATAAACTCAAAGAAGCGGCCCGGCTGCGGATGGAATTTCCGGAGGAGCCGCTGGCTGTTCTGGCCGGGCGGTGCGACCCTCCGCTGACGAAATCCGCGTTTAATCACCGGCTGCGCAAGCTGGTGGAGTTGGCGGGACAGGAGAAGGGATGATCCGGCGTTGTTTTCACTGAGCTGTTATATATTTGCGCTGGTACTGAACCTGTTCTGGCTTTGGCGGGGTGACGTGCTTTCGGTTGAAACGCAGCTGCTGATCCCGATTTTGTCGGTGGCCGTGGCCGGAATGGGTGTTCTGGTGCGTACATGGGGCATGAATTCCGGCCTGCGCAGGCGGTACTGCCGGCGGGCACTGGAGATGCTTCTGGTCTATTATCTGGTCCTGGCCAGTATGCTGTTGCTGTTTGGCGGGCTGTTCCATCTGGACCGGGGCTGGGGCGGCGCAGTCAATTTGGAGCCATTTTACACCATTCGTCGTTTTCTGATCCACTACCGGCGCACCGGCAGTCTGTCCAGTCTGTCCAATCTGCTGGGCAACGTGCTGGTGTTGATGCCCCTGGGGGTGTTGCTGCCGCTGCGGTACCGGTCCATGCGGCGGTTCTGGCTGTTTGTCCCGCTGACGGCGCTGATCGCCGTGGGGGTGGAGGTACTTCAATGGTGGACGGGCCTTGGTGTGGCCGATGTGGACGACTCCATTCTGAATTTCGGCGGGGCGGTGGTAGGCTATGTGCTTACACGCCTGTGTCAGACGGTTTATTTTCATTTTAAAGGGGCAGGAGAATGAGTAAACTTTCCTTTCGCGCAGCTACACCCGGGGACGAGCAAATTATTTTGAATTTTATCCGCGCTCTGGCGGAGTATGAGCATATGTCCCACGAGGTGGTGGCCACTCCGGAACTGTTGCGGGAGTGGATTTTTGAGAAGAAAAAGGCAGAGGTGCTGTTCGCGCTGGAAGAGGGAAAAGAAGTAGGTTTTGCCCTGTTTTTTCACAACTTTTCTACTTTTTTGGGTCGTGCGGGCATCTATCTGGAGGACTTGTTTGTGCTGCCGGAGTACCGGGGCAGAGGATACGGCAAGGGACTTTTGAAACAGTTGGCCGCCATCGCGGTGGAGCGTGGCTGCGGCCGGTTGGAGTGGGTGTGTCTGGACTGGAATACCCCGTCCATTGATTTTTACACCCGGCGGATGAACGCTGTCCCCATGGATGAGTGGACGGTGTACCGACTCACGGGAGACAAATTAAAGCAGGCGGCAAAGGAGGAATAGCGTGGAAAAGAAAGAACGTAAGAAGTGGATCTTCTGGGGCGTTGTTGTACCTGCGCTGATCCGTGCCGTTCCTTATGTTGTCATTCCCGAGCGGCGCGCCTGGGTGGTGGAGAATCCACTGACGCTGCTTTTGTGCATGGTACAGGCTGTTGTGATTTTCCTGCCTATCCTGCTGGGAGCGTATTTTCTGCTGAAGTGGGTACGGGCTGGGAAAAAAGAGGAGGACAAATTATGATCGCGCTTTTGATTCGTGCGGCAAAAAACACCTTTGGTGTCTCTGTTGCCATTACTGCCGGCGGTACGCTGTTGCCCCGGCTGCTCCATCCGGAGCGCTATGCCGACGCGCCGGAGCTCATGATCCATCTGTGGCAGAATTTCTCCAGTGTCTTTGTGGTGATTTTTGCTATCTGGGCGGCATACTACATCATCATGTTCTGGAATAAGAAATAAGAGAAAGACAGGTGAGGACAATGGCCTTTGTCCACCTACATCTGCATACGGAATACTCTCTGCTGGACGGTGCCTGCCGCATCTCTCAGCTGGTCAAGCGCGTCAAGGAGCTGGGTCAGACCGCTGTGGCCATCACCGACCACGGCGTGATGTACGGCGCGGTGGACTTTTACCGCGCCTGCAAGGCAGAGGGAATCAAGCCCATCATCGGCTGCGAGGTCTATGTGGCTCCCCGCACCCGGTTTGACAAGGTGCATGAGCTGGACTCCGAGGCCCGGCACCTGGTGCTGCTGTGCCGCAACGAGCAGGGCTACCGCAACCTGTCCTATATGGTGTCCTGCGCCTTCACCGAGGGCTTTTACATCAAACCTCGTGTGGATATGCAGCTGCTGCGTGCCCACAGCGAGGGGCTGATCGCCTGCTCGGCCTGTCTGGGCGGCGAGATCCCCCGGCGGCTGCTGGCCGACGACTACGAGGGGGCCAAGCGCCACGCCCTGGAGATGCGGGAGATTTTTGGTGAAGATGGCTATTATCTGGAGCTGCAGGATCACCGTATCCCCGCCCAGCGGCAGGTGAACGCGGGCATTCTGCGCCTGCATGAGGAGACGGGTATTCCTGTCATCGCCACCAACGATGCCCATTACCTCACCCGGGAGGATGCCCAGACACAGGATATCCTCATGTGCGTGCAGACGGGGAAAACGGTGGATGATCCCGCCCGCATGAAGTTTGAAACGGATGAGTTCTATGTCAAAAGCGAGCAGGAGATGCTCCGGCTGTTCCCCCAGTGCCCCCAGGCCATTGAGAACACGGCGAAGATCGCCCAGCTGTGCGACATGGACTTTACCTTTGGTAAGTACCATTTGCCCCAGTTCAAGCTGCCCGAGGGTTGGGACAGCGCCACGCAGTATTTCCGTCACCTGTGCCGAGAGGGCTTCCGCTGGCGTTATCCCAATGGTACGGCGGAAAATATGCAGCAGCTGGAATATGAAATGGGCGTGATCGAGCAGATGGGGTTTGTGGACTACTTCCTCATCGTGTCCGACTTCATCGGCTATGCCAAGGGCAGGGGGATCCCTGTGGGTCCCGGCCGCGGCTCTGCCGCCGGCTCCATGGTGTCCTACTGTTTGAACATTACCAATATTGATCCTCTCAAGTACAGTTTATACTTTGAGCGGTTCCTCAATCCCGAGCGTGTGACCATGCCCGATATCGATATTGACTTCTGTATCCGCCGCCGGCAGGACGTGATCGACTATGTGGCGGATAAGTACGGTGAGGACCATGTAGCGCAGATCGTCACCTTTGGTACACTCAAGGCCAAGGCCGCCATTCGGGACGTGGGCCGAGTGCTGAATATGCCCTACGCGGAAGTGGATAATATAGCAAAGCAGGTGCCCTTCTCGCTGGATATGACGCTGGACAAGGCGTTGCAGCTGTCCAAGCCCCTGGCCGACCTGTATGACAGCGACCCCAAGGTGAAGCATCTGGTGGACACGGCCCGCAAGCTGGAGGGAATGCCCCGCAACTCGTCCACCCACGCCGCCGGTGTGGTCATCACCAAGCGACCGGTTTACGAGTATGTTCCGCTGGCGACCAATGATGATGTTCCGGTCACCCAGTACACCATGGTCACGCTAGAGGAGCTTGGTCTGCTGAAGATGGACTTTCTCGGCCTGCGCAACCTGACCATTCTGGACGACGCGGTGGAGATGGTGCGCAAAAAGCAGCCCGAGTTCCGGCTGGACCAGATCCCGGACGATGACCCGGCCACCTATAAGATGCTGTGCGAGGGGCGCACAAGCGGCGTGTTCCAGATGGAGTCGGCAGGTATGACTGGCGTGTGCGTGGGCCTCAAGCCCAAAAGCGTGGAGGACATCACCGCCATCATCGCCCTGTATCGCCCCGGTCCCATGGACTCCATCCCGCGCTTTATCGCCTGTGCCCAGAATCCCAAGCTGATCTCTTACAAGCACCCGCTGCTGGAGCCGATTTTGTCCGTTACTTACGGCTGCATCGTCTATCAGGAGCAGGTTATCGAAATTTTCCGTCGACTGGCGGGCTACTCGCTGGGTCAGGCCGACATGGTGCGCCGGGCCATGTCCAAAAAGAAAGTGAAGGACATTGAACGGGAGCGGGGGGCCTTCCTGCGGGGCGACCCCGAGCGCGGGATCACCGGCTGCGTTGCCCACGGCATTCCCGAAAGCGTCGCCCAGTCCATCTATGACGAAATCTACGACTTTGCAAGCTACGCATTCAACAAAGCTCACGCCGTGTCCTATGCGGTGGTGGCCTACCAGACCGCGTGGTTCAAGTGCCACCACACCCGGGAATATATGGCGGCGCTGCTCACCTCGGTGCTGGATTCTCAGGACAAGGTGGCCGAGTATATCGGGGAGTGCAGGGACAGCGGAATCGCCCTGCTGCCTCCGGATGTGAACGAGTCGGGGACCACCTTTACCGTGTCCGGGGATAATATCCGCTTCGGTCTTGCCGCAGTCAAGGGTGTGGGGCGCGGCGTGGTGGACGCCCTGCTTGCAGAGCGCAGCAGGGGCGGACGGTTTGCCGACTTTATGGATTTCTGCCAGCGGATGCATGACCATGACCTCAACCGGAGAGTGGTGGAAAACCTGATCCGCTGCGGGGCGTTTGACAGCATGGGCTGCCGTCGTTCTCAGCTGCTGGCCGTATACGGGCAGGTGCTGGACGGCATTGGTGCCGCCCGCAAGCGCAATCTGGAGGGGCAGCTGGACCTGTTTGGCATGGGAGCGGACGATGGAGCGGCGGCTCCCGTGTCCGTGTCCCTGCCCGATGTGCCGGAGTTTTCCGCCCAGGAGCTTATGGCCATGGAGAAGGAGACTACCGGTCTGTACCTCAGCGGCCATCCCATGGATGCCTACCGTGAAGCGGTCCGCCACCGGGGTGCGGTGAGTGTGGGTGCAATTTTGAGCGACTTCGCTCAGGAGAGCGGACCCACCCGCTTTGCAGACGAGCAGCGGGTGACGGTGGCGGGCATCATCTCCCGCTACAAGACAAAGACCACCCGCAACAACACGCTTATGGCCTATGTCACTCTGGAGGACGATACCGGGGCCATGGAACTGCTGGTCTTTGCCCGCACGCTGGGGGAGAGTGGAAACTATATCAGGGAAAACAGCCCGGTCATCGTTACCGGACGCATCTCCGTCCGGGACGAGAAGGAGCCCCAGATCCTGTGCGACACCCTGCGCCCACTGTCCGATTTGGAAGGGGAACAGGTGGGGGAGAAGAAAGCATCCGGTCGACTGTACCTGAAACTGTCCGGGCAGAATGACCCCCGGCTGCGCAAGGTGCAGCTGGTGCTGTCCATGTTCCCCGGACAGGAACAGGCGGTGCTGTATTTTGAGGATACAAAGAAGCGGCTTGGCACCCAGTGTGATATCCAGCAGCAGCTTGTGGATGAACTGCGCGGGCTGCTTGGGGTGGACAATGTTGTGCTGAAATGACCGCTTGATTCTGCCGGAAAGGGGGAGAGCTTACATGAAAAAAGTGATGTATTTTCTGGGACACCGTTCGGTTCTGGTGGGTCTGTCTCTGCTGACCCAGGTCGCGGTGTTTGTGCTGATGATCGTCACCTTTTCCGAGAGCTTCAGCCAGTTTTACTGGGTGTGCATTTTCATAAGTGTTTTGGCCGCTTTGGGCATCATCACCAGCCGCACCGACCCGGCCTATAAGATCGTCTGGCTGGTGCTGATCCTTCCGTTTCCGGTGTTTGGCGGCATGGTCTGGCTGCTGTTTGGCGGCAGCCGTCACCCACGCTGGTTGCGTCGGGCCATGGATACCATCGACAACCGTATGCTGGCCGCCCTGAAGCGGGATTTTAAGGCGGAGCTTTTGTCCGGCGCGGGTGAGGACGCGGTGGTGCAGGCCCGCTATCTGGAACACTGGGCCCACTGCCCGGTCTATACCAACACGGCGGTGGACTACTTCTCCTGCGGTGAGGACTACCACAAGGCTTTGCTGGAACAGCTGGAACAGGCCAGGCGCTACATCTTTCTGGAATACTTCATTATTCAGGAAGGGGTCATGTGGGACGGCGTGCTGGAGGTGCTCAAACGAAAGGCGGCGCAGGGTGTTGACGTGCGGGTGATGTACGACGACATGGGCTGTATGTTCACCCTGTCCAAGAACTATCAAAAGCGGCTGGCCCAGTTCGGTATCCGGTGCTGCGTCTTCAACCGTTTTGTGCCCGTGATGTCCCTGCTGCTCAATAACCGTGACCACCGAAAGCTGTGTATCATTGACGGACAGGCTGCGTTTACCGGCGGGGTCAATCTGGCTGATGAGTATATCAACGCCAAGGAGCGCTTCGGTCACTGGAAGGACAGCGGCGTACTGGTGCGGGGTGACGGGGCGTGGAGCATGACGGTGATGTTCCTGACCCTTTGGGACTATGCAAACTCCCGGGAGGAGCGTCTGGATGACTTCCGCCCCTCAAAGATCCCGGTGGAAGAGGCGCAGGGCTTTGTTCAGCCCTACACGGACAGCCCTCTGGACGGGGAGGATGTGGCCCGCACCGTTTATCTGAACATGATCAGCAAGGCAGAGCGCTATATCTATATCACCACACCCTATCTGATTGTGGACGAAACCACCAATACCGCGTTGTGCAACGCGGCCAAGTCCGGGGTGGACGTGCGCATTATCACCCCCCATATCCCGGATAAGAAGTCGGTGTTTCAGGTCACCCGCGCCCATTATCCGCCCTTGCTGGAGGCGGGGGTGAAGATCTACGAGTACACCCCTGGTTTTATCCACGCCAAGAATGTTGTGGTGGACGACCAGTTTGCCACCGTGGGTACGGTCAATTTGGATTTTCGCAGCCTGTTTCTTCATTTTGAAAACGGTGTATGGATGTGCAATACCGCCTGTATCAAGGACATTAAGGCGGACTTTCTGGAAACCCAGAAGAAAAGCGAAAAGGTCAGCGTACGGCAGAGCCGCAGGCTGAATCTCTTTGTGCAGCTGTATCGAAGCGTCCTGCGCCTGTTCGCACCGCTGATGTAACACAAATACGCCTCTGCTCCGTTGGAGCAGGGGCGTATTTGTTGGTCGTTATTGGGGTGGCGCGTCCTCCAGCAACAGGGAGGAGAGAGAGGCGTAATATTGCTCCGGCTGCTTACGGAATCGGTCGATGAGCTGCTTTGCCTGCTCCCGGGTGGGAACCAGCAGCTGTAGGTCCATCAGGGTGCACGCCGGATCGCCCACCGACAGGCGCACCATAAAGGTGCCGTCCTCACGGGGGAGTAGTTCGCCGCGGATCTGGGCGTCTCTTCGCAGCTGGGCGTTGATGGTCACCAGGTATTCGTCGCACCGGCGGCGCACAGAGAAGGGCAGGCTGTCCTGGCAGATCTGGCTGTTGCGCCGGCCCTTTTCGGTGATGGCGTAATGCTCCCCGTCCAGGGTGAGGTGCTCCGTTTCCACAAGGTGGCTGACCGCCTGGGTCAGGGGGAAGTAATTTACGCCGCTGTCACACAATAGGGCCAGATCCAGCAGCTGCAAAAAGGAGAACGGGCCTTCCACCCGATCCATGATATACAGGACCAGCAATTTCAGGTCCAGGTCGCTTTGAATGTATCCAACAGGGGCCAAGCCGATCCCTCCTCATCTCATATTTTCTCTATTATACGCGAAACCAGAGAAAAGGACAAGAGGCCAAGCATAAAAAAGCTGCCCGCACATTGGCGGACAGCCTTGGGTGTCAGCGGCAGCAGCCGGGACGGAAGTCACGGTAATTGTCCGGGCAGGGACAGGTGCTGTTGGGTGGGAAGAACTCATCCACAGGGAAGCGCACCTGACGGAAGATCTCGCAGGGATCATCCTCGCTGCTGCAGGAGCACTCCTTGTCGGGCATACAGTAGTCATAGGCGGGCATGAGCAGCTGCGTATCCCGCTCCAGGCGCAGAATGGAGAACTGGCCCAGGCTGACCAGCAGCTGACGGCTCTGAAGGCCCAGAACCAGGTCGCTGCCGAAGGCGGCGCATACGCCCACGGGCACATCGGCTACCTCGCAGGAGCAGGGCGGGCACTGGCACACATCCACCAGCTTCAGGTTCAGCACGATGGGGTCTACCGCCTCCAGCACCGCGGTGGGCAGCCCGGTGTCCAGACTGCAGGCGTTCTCCGCGCAGCAGCTGTCCGAGGAGAAGGTCTTGGCGCTGCCCTCGCTGCCAAAGAGGATGGCGCGCTTGTCAAACACCGCCAGACCGCAGATCTCCACCGGCCGGGCGGCGCCCACAAAGGCATCGGCGGTAACGCGGTAGTAGTAGCGAACGTCCACGGTGTAAAATCCGCGGTTGAAGCTGACCGGCTCCACGTTGATGTAGGCGTGCAGCAGCTGGGCACTGCCTGCCTTGACACACTGGGCGTGCTCCAGCACCTCCTGCGAGGCTCGGGTGGGGTAAACGCGCAGGTCCTCGATGCAGTCCTTGTCACGGCACGAGTCCATGATTTTCCTTGTGTGTATGCACACGGCTTCCCGGATACAGACGTCGTCCGTCACGGGACCGGGTACGACCTTTTCTGGCATATTGCATACCTCCTGTTTGAAATGGAAACGGTTTCTGCTTCCGCACTATTCTATGTGTCCGGCGGGATTTGGTGCGCGGTGTGTCACGACAAAGACAAAGCCTTTCGTCGAAAATGCAATTACTGTAGGTTTGTCAATGATGTGTTACACACAAGGAAAAGCGGAAAGGACTTGTTTGGGTGATTTCCAGTTGAGGGGTCTCATGGGGAAATGATTATATGCACGCTCTCGGATGGCCAACTGCTTTTGGAAGTCCTGGAACGAGTAAAAGCGATGCGAAGCGTAGAACTCCTCGTTGTCCTTGCGGTGACTGCGCTCAACATTTCCGTTGTGTCTTGGTGTGTAAGGCCGGATCAGCTTGTGGCGAATACCGAGCCGTGCCAACTCAGCTTCAAAGGTGGTAAGAGAGTGAGTGCCCCTGGGCAACAACCTCTTTGTAAACTCCGGACCATTATCCGTTTGTACGCATTCAATGGCAAAAGGAAAGTGCTTTACCACGTGCTGGAGAAACAGCTTGGAAGAATATGTGCTGTGTTCCTCAAAGGCTTCCAAATAGCGAAAACGGCTGTACTCGTCGATGAAGGTATACTGATACCACTTTGTTCCTGGTTCTTGACCCACAATGCACACTTCGGGAACATATTTCACATCAATTTGCACTCTCTGTCCAGGATACTGCATCTTCTCGTAGGGTTTTGGGATATATTTTGGATTTGGCAACTTGGTAGCAAGCTGGTTTCGTTTGCGCAGAAAGCGATACAGGCCGGAAATGGATCTGGTGTACCCCCGCTGGCGCAGCTTCACCCAGAACACAACCAGACCGGTGTTCTTATTGCGCCGGAGCATGTTCAGGATGAGTTTGATCTCTTCCGGCGTGTGCTGGTTAGGGTGGCTGTGAGGCCGATGTGAGCGGTCTGCCAACGACTGCGGCGTTCCGTCATAGCGCTTGAGCCAGCGGTAGATGTATTGACGATTGGTCTTATACCGCATGGCCGCCTTTGT
>JAZNMM010000058.1:0-6600 GCA_045579605.1 Lawsonibacter sp. | reverse complement strand
AGACCGCTTGGCCTCCGACTTTGCTACTCATGATCACCGATGTGCTGCTGGACGGCACCCAGCTGCTGTTCCTGGGCGATGAGAACAACATCGCCCAGGCCTTCAACATACGCAGTACGGAGGAGAATTGTGCGTTTCTGCCCAAGATCCTATCCCGCAAAAAGCAGGTCGTACCCACTCTGTCCGCCCTGTGGGGCTGATACAAGAAAAACAGACCCGGCGTTCTTTTCCAGAGAACGCCGGGTCGTTTGTTTTTATACCACGGGGGAGGAGATGCCTTTTCCGGTGTGGGTCAAGCGATACTGTCGGGGGGTTACGCCCTTGAGCCGCCGGAACACGCGGATAAAATAAGAATAGTCATTAAAGCCGCAGTTAAGGGACACTGCAGTAATGGGCAAGTCACTGGTGGACAGTAGTATGGCCGCCTGCTCCACACGGTAGGAAAGCACGTATTCGATGGGAGTCTGGTGGGTGATCTGACGAAACACACGACAGAAGTAGTTTGGGCTCATGCCGGCTCGGGCAGCAAGATCGCTGAGTGTGATGGGGGAGGCGTATTCCTGCTCTACAAAGTCCAGAACCGCCTTGATGGAAGAAAACTGCTGTGAGCGGGCGGGGGAGGGCGGTTTCCCGATAGTATACAGACCGTGGCGCAGCAGTTGGGCAAACAAGTCGCACAGTCCGCCCAAAAGAGTCAGCTCGTCCCAGTAGCCGTCAGCACAGCCGGACAAGATCCGATCCGCCGCTGCCGCCACGGTGGGGTATTGCCCGGCAGGGTAGAGAACAAGAGGCAGTCGCTCCAGCCGGTAAAAGGGGCGGATGTGCTTTTTGATGATCTCGCTGGTGCGGAACAGTCCGTGCAGGTCAAACAGGAAGCATTCATATTCGCACCCTTCTTCCGGCTCGCCGCCGTGCAGAGTGCTGTCATACAAAAGTACGATGTCCCCCGTCTGAGCACGGAACGTCTGCTCGTCTACGCGAAAAGACATACAGCCCCGCCGTACCCGGATCAATTCCCATTCCTTGTGCCAGTGGGAGGGCATGATATAGCGCGGATGCAGCGCATCAACATAATAGTATCCAGCTGGGAATTCCGTGGTTCCGTGAGGTTGGTTTTCGTGAAAGGGCAGAGAACCCATGGTTACCTCCAAAAGATAAAATCGTCCTGTTTTTATCCAGTATAGTCCAAGAAGTGACCGTCCGTCAATGCTATAATGGCAACATAGAAACAAAAAATGAAAGGAGCATTTTCATTATGGCAAACAACAGATACGTAGGTGACTATCCTGTCATCGGCATTCGCCCCATCGTGGACGGCCGCCGCGGCCCCATGATGCTGCGAGAGTCCCTGGAGCCTCTGGTCTGGGCCATGGCCGAGGCCGCCAAGAAGCTGTTTGAGGAGAACCTGTTCTACTCCAACGGCGAGCCTGTGAAGGTCGTCATGGCCGACACCTGCATCGGCCGTGTGCCCGAGGCGGCTGCCTGCGCCGATAAGTTCAAGAAGGAAGGCGTGTCCATCACCCTGTCTGTCACTCCCTGCTGGTGCTATGGCTCGGAGACCATGGATATGGATCCCCAGACCATCAAGGGCGTGTGGGGCTTCAACGGTACCGAGCGTCCCGGCGCGGTGTATCTGGCTGCCGTTCTGGCTGGCCACGCCCAGAAGGGCCTGCCCGCTTTTGGCATCTATGGCCATGAGGTGCAGGACCGGGATCAGGTCACCCAGATTCCCGAGGACGTGAAGGAGAAGCTGCTGCGCTTCGGCCGTGCCGCTGTGGCCGTGGCCACCATGCGTGGCAAGAGCTACCTGCAGATCGGCTCCCAGTGCATGGGTATCGCCGGCTCTATCATGGATCAGGATATGATGGAAAGCTACTTTGGCATGCGCGTGGAGTCCGTGGACGAGGTGGAGATCCTGCGTCGCATGGAAGAGGGCATCTACAACGAGGAAGAGTTCCAGAAGGCTCTGGCCTGGACCCGCGAGCACTGCAAGGAAGGCCGCGACGATAACCCCGAGAGCGTTAACTTCCTGGGTGAGGACCGCCGCATCAAGTTCACCGACGAGGAGAAGGAGAAGCAGTGGGAGTTCACCGTTAAGATGTACTGCATCATCAAGGACCTGATGGCCGGCAACAAGAACCTGCCCGACCAGTTCGAGGAGGAGAAGGTTGGCCACAACGCCATCGCCGGCGGCTTCCAGGGTCAGCGTCAGTGGACCGACCATTGGCCCAACTGTGACTATCCCGAGGCTCTGCTCAGCTCCACCTTCGACTACGAAGGCGCCCGCGAGCCCTACACCTTGGCCACCGAGAACGACATCCTCAACGGCATGGGCATGCTGATGATGCGCCTGCTGACCCACCGTGCTCAGATCTTTGCCGACGTGCGTACCTACTGGTCCGGCGAAGCCACCGAGCGCGTCACCGGCTACAAGCTGGAGGGCAAGGCCGCTGAGTCCAACGGTATCATCCACCTGCTAAACTCCGGCGCCGCCTGCCTGGACGCTTCCGGCGTGTGCACCGACGAGAACGGCAACGCCGTTATGAAGAAGTGGTGGGAGGTCACCGACGAGGACATCAAGAAGATGACCGACGCTACCGTGTGGTGCGAGGCCGGTTTCGATAACTTCCGCGGCGGCGGCTTCTCCAGCCACTACACCACCAAGGCCGAAATGCCCTGCACCATGATCCGACTGAATCTGGTCAAGGGTCTGGGCCCCGTGCTCCAGATCGCCGAGGGCTGGACCGTCAACCTGCCCGACGAGGTGTCTGACACCCTGATGGAGCGCACCAACCCCACCTGGCCCTGCACCTGGTTCGCTCCCCGTTGCGACGGTAAGGAGGGCTCCCCCTTCAAGACCGCCTACGAGGTCATGATGAACTGGGGCGCCAACCACGGTGCCATCTCCTACGGCCACATCGGTGCTGACCTGATCACCATGTGTTCCATGCTGCGCATTCCCGTGTGCATGCACAACGTGCCCGAGGACGACATCTATCGTCCCGCCGCCTGGAACGCCTTTGGTATGGACAAGGAAGGCCAGGACTACCGCGCCTGCGCCACCTACGGCCCCCTGTACAAGTAATCAAACACCCTAAAAGCAGAGGCAGCAACGCTGCCTCTGCTTCTCTTTTTGGCGAAGGGTGTTGAGAAATTTTTCTTGCAAAAGGGGAGGGGGTATGCTAAGATACTGTTTGCACAGTAAAATATGCAGGATTAGTACATCGGTAGTATGTCGGCTTCCCAAGCCGAAGAGGCGGGTTCGATTCCCGTATCCTGCTCCACGTCGTCGCGGACTACATATCGTTCGCGACGATTTTTATTTAAAAAATCATCGCGCATTTACTTTGTCTTTTTTGCGTTCCACGTTGTATTTTTGACACCGGCCTGCCCTTGAGTACACCGGCTCCAGTGTGGATATAATGAGAGAAAAAGGAGTGGTGGCAGTGAGTTTTGAGCAGGTGTACCGCAGGGCATTGGAGCGTGCCCTGCGTGGGGGACAGCAGTTGGAGCAGGGGGAACAGGAGCGGCGTGAGCTTGACTGTCTGCTCCACCCGGAGCGGCATCCTCCCGTGTGGAAGCTGAAGGAGTGCGGCTGTAAGCCGGGAGAGGATAACTGCGCGGCCGCCTGTCTTTTTCAGGCTATCGGCCGGGACGGGGAAGGCAAGCTGACTATTGATCCCGACCGCTGTAATGGCTGCGGGGCCTGCATTGAGGCGTGCAAGTCCGGTGGGCTGACCGCCAGCCGGGATATTCTGCCCGCACTGGAGGCAGTCAAAAACGCCAAAGGTCCGGTGTTTGCGCTCATCGCCCCTGCCTTCCATGGGCAGTTTTCTGATGCAGTCACTCCGGGAAAGCTGCGCAGTGCCTTTCGCCTGCTCGGGTTCACCGGTATGGTGGAGGTGGCTCTGTTTGCCGACATTCTTACGCTGAAGGAAGCGTTGGAATTTGACAAACACATCCACACAGAAACAGATTTTCAGCTTACAAGCTGTTGTTGTCCAGTGTGGATCACCATGCTGCGAAAGCAGTGTCCGGAACTGATGGAACACGTGCCCGGTGCGGTCTCTCCCATGATCGCGGCGGGGCGGACAGTCAAGCAGCTTCACCCGGACGCGCTGACCATCTTTGTTGGTCCGTGCCTTGCTAAAAAGAACGAGGCAAAAGAGCCGGATCTGGTGGGTGCGGTGGACTATGTGCTTACCTTTCAGGAGGTACGCGATATTTTTGAGGCGGCACGTATTCGTCCGGAAACGCTGGAGGACACCGAACGCGACCATTCCTCGCGGGCCGGACGCATCTATGCCCGCACCGGCGGGGTGAGCGAGGCGGTGCGTGCCACTGTGGCTCGGCTGCGCCCGGACCGTGCCATTCCCGTGCGTGCGGTGCAGGCAGATGGCGTGCCCGCCTGCCGGGAACTGATCCAGAGCATTCGCAGCGGGGAGCAGAAAGCCAACTTCTTTGAGGGGATGGGTTGTCCCGGCGGCTGCGTGGGCGGACCGAAGGTGCTGGTGGACCGGCAGCTGGGGCGGGAAAATGTTGTCCGTTACGGGGACATGGCCTCCAGCGCCACGCCGCTGGATAACCCCTATGTGCCTGAGCTTCTGCGCCGACTGGGTTTTGACAGCATCGAGGAATTTTTGGAGCACAGCGATATTTTCGTGCGCCATTTCCAGAGGTGAAAATCCCCACTCTCCGCGGAAAAACGGTTGACAAGCGGGGGAAATGTGATAGAATACCAGAGGAAACGTTGTGACGGAACAAAGCACGGCTCCAGCGCCTTTAGCGAGAGGGGACGGTGAAAGCCCTCGCGTATGTCTGTGCAGGCCACTCCCGAACGGTCCGCGAGGAGCGGAACGGGTCATCCCCGTTAACAGATGTCAGAGATTTAAAATTTGCACAGCAAATTTTAAAATCAGGGTGGTACCGCGAGTGTATGCTTCGCCCCTGACCGGAATGGTCAGGGGCGTTTTTAAATGTGCAAGGAGGAAAAACATATGAAGCTGAAAAAATGGGCTGCAGTTGCTTGTCTGGGTCTGCTGGTGGCCGGTCTGCTTTCCGGATGCGGCAGCACACCCATTCCCAAGGGTATGGACGAGCAGGAACTGCTGGCCGCCGGTCAGGACGTATTCGACCTGCTGATCGAGGATAAGTTTGACGATGTGCACGCTCTGCTGCGAGAGGATATTGTTGAGCGGGTGGAGATCACCCCAGAGAAGATCCGGGAGCAGATGGATGTAGACGAGCAGGAGTACGGCAAGCTGAAAAAGGTGAAGGAGACCTGGACCGCCGGCGTGCCCGAGGACACCGAGGCCCAGATCGAGGAGCATGCCATCGTCTGGTTTGAGTGTGAGTATCAGGAGCAGCGGCTGGTATACGGCTTCTCCTTTGATCTGGACCTGAACCTGATTGGAATGAGCGTCAACCGCGAGTAAGCGGCGGGCGAGAGAATGTGGAGGAACGAGTTATGAAAAAATACGGAGTGAACGAACTGCGCGAGATGTTCCTGTCATTTTTTGAGAGCAAGGGACACCTGCGCCTGCCCAGCTATTCCCTGATCCCCCAGAACGATGCGTCCCTGCTGCTAATCAACAGCGGCATGGCCCCCATGAAGCCCTTCTTCACCGGGGAGCAGGAGCCGCCCCGTAGCCGGGTGTGTACCTGCCAGAAGTGCATCCGCACCGGTGACATTGAGAACATCGGCAAGACCGCCCGCCACGGCACCTACTTTGAGATGCTGGGCAACTTCTCCTTCGGCGACTACTTCAAGCGGGAAGCCATCCACTGGTCCTGGGAATTCCTGACCTCTCCTGAGTGGGTGGGGCTGGATCCCGACCGTCTGTATCCCTCTGTATTCGAGGGCAACGAGACCACTCCTGCCGATGATGAGGCGTTCCGCATTTGGAATGAGGAAATCGGCGTTCCTGCCGACCACATTTTCCGCTTCGGCAAGGCGGACAACTTCTGGGAGCATGGCTCCGGCCCCTGCGGCCCCTGCTCCGAGATCTACTATGACCGGGGCGAGAAGTACGGCTGCGGCAGCCCCGACTGTACCGTGGGCTGTGATTGCGACCGCTACATTGAGGTGTGGAACAACGTGTTCTCCCAGTTCAACAGCGATGGTGAGGGCCACTACGAAGAACTGAAGCAAAAGAACATCGACACCGGCATGGGTCTGGAGCGTCTGGCCTGCGTGTGCCAGGATGTGTACCCTCTGTTCGACGTGGACACCGTGATGAATATCACCAACAGGGTGTCCGAGATCACCGGCGCCCACTACGGCGAGTCTGCCGCCAAAGATGTGTCTCTGCGTGTGATCACTGACCACATCCGTTCCTCTTCCTTCATGATCTGCGACGGCGTGCTGCCCTCCAACGAGGGCCGCGGCTACGTGCTGCGCCGCCTGCTGCGCAGAGCAGCCCGCCACGGCAAGCTGCTGGGCGTGAACGAGCCCTTCTTGTACAAGGTGTGTGACACCGTGGTCCACGAGAACGAGGGCCACTATCCTGAGCTGCGGGAGCGCCAGGATTATATCACCAAGGTCATCCGCACCGAGGAGGAGAACTTCGCCAAGACCATCGACGGCGGCCTGAAGATATT
>JAZNMM010000057.1:0-4775 GCA_045579605.1 Lawsonibacter sp. | reverse complement strand
GCATTTGGCGCTGTTCATCGCGCACATGCTTCCACCGCAGGCGTTGCCGCTCATCTGCCCGCAGTCTCCGGTTTCCTGATCCAGAAGGAGCTGGACTTCATCGGTGGTGCTCTGGCTGCTCCCAAGCGTCCTCTGGTGGCCATTCTGGGCGGCTCTAAGGTGTCCTCCAAGATCGGCGTGATCAACAACCTGCTGGAAATCGCCGACACCGTCATCATCGGTGGCGGCATGGCCTACACCTTCTCCGCCGCTCAGGGCGGCAAGATCGGCAACTCCCTGTTCGAGGCCGACTGGCAGGAGTACGCTCTGGAGATGGTCAAGAAGGCTGCCGACAAGGGCGTGAAGCTGCTGCTGCCCGTGGACACCGTGTGCGGCGACAAGTTCGGCCCCGACGCCAACACCCTGACCGTGGACGCCGGCCAGATCCCTGACGGCTGGGAGGGCATGGACATCGGTCCCAGGACCATCCAGCTGTACTGCGACGCCGTGAAGGATGCCGGCACCGTCATCTGGAACGGCCCCATGGGCGTGTTTGAGTTCCCCGCTTTTGCCAAGGGCACCGAGGCTGTGGCCGCGGCCCTGTCCGAGACCTCTGCCATCACCATCATCGGCGGCGGCGACAGTGCGGCTGCCGTGCAGCAGCTGGGTTATGCCGACAAAATGACCCACATCTCCACCGGCGGCGGCGCCTCCCTGGAGTTTATGGAGGGCAAGGAACTGCCCGGCGTGGCCTGCCTGCTGGACGCCTGATCATCCCCCTGTTTGTTGTAAATCAGTAATCCGACCCCGTGTCGGTTCCGTATAGACGGCCTGTACAGGCCATAGAAAGGAAGTCTTCCCCATGAATCGTAAATATCGTAAGACCATCGTCGCCGGTAACTGGAAAATGAACAAGACCCTGTCCGAGACCCGTGCTTTCGCCGAGGAGCTCAAGCCCCTGCTGGGCAAGCACAAGTGGTGCGATGTGGTGCTGTGCGTTCCCTTTGTGAACATTCCCGCCGCCGTCCGCCTGTTCAAGGACACCCGCGTGTCCATCGGCGCAGAGAACGTCCACTTTGAGAACAGCGGCGCTTTTACCGGCGAGGTGACCGCCGCCATGCTCAAGGAGGTGGGCGTGAAGTACGTGATCATCGGCCATTCCGAGCGCCGTGAGTACTACAACGAGACCGACTTCACCGTCAACAAGAAGGTCAAGGCCGCTCTGGCTGCCGGTCTGCATCCCATCGTGTGCGTGGGCGAGAGCCTGGAGCAGCGGGAGCTGGGTGTGACCACGGAGCTAATCACCTATCAGGTCAAGTGCGCTCTGGCCGGTCTGGACGCCGCTCAGGTGCGCAAGATCGTCATCGCCTATGAGCCCCTGTGGGCCATCGGCACTGGCAAGACCGCCACTGCCGAACAGGCCGGCGAGGTCTGCCAGACCATCCGCGCCATCATCCGCAAGGAGTTCGGTGCCCGTGTGGCCCGTGCCGTCACCGTTCAGTACGGCGGCTCCATGAACGCCAAGAACGCCGCCGAGCTGCTGGCTCAGCCCGACGTGGACGGCGGTCTGATCGGCGGTGCTTCTCTGAAGGCTCCCGACTTCATCCAGATCATCGAAGCTGCGAACCAGGACTAAGCGTCCGAGCCGTTATGTGCAGGCCGGATGGACCGGAGCGAGGAATACACCCCAAGCAAGTCGCATTTGCTGGTTGTGTTCCAAGTCGGAGGGAAGCCGGCCGTCGCACATAGGCGAGGCGTGATAACAAAAGTGCAGACTTGACATCTTCACTCATCCAAAGAAAGGCACTTGTTATGAAAACACCTACCACTCTCATCATCATGGACGGCTTCGGCCTGTCCGATTCCACCGTTGGCAACGCCGTGCGCGCGGCCAACACCCCCAATCTGGACGCCATTTTTGCTCAGTCCTCCGGTTGCCGCCTGTCCGCCTCCGGGCTGGACGTGGGCCTGCCCGAAGGTCAGATGGGCAACAGCGAAGTGGGTCACACCAACATCGGCGCCGGCCGGGTGGTGTTTCAGGACCTGCCCCGGATCTCCCGTGACGTGCAGAGCGGCGCCCTGTTTACCAACAGCGCCTTTCTGGAGGCCATGGACAACTGCCGGGAGTGGGGCTCGTCCCTGCACCTGATGGGCCTGTTGTCCGACGGTGGCGTACACAGCCACATCAGCCACCTGTTCGCGCTGGTACAAATGGCCAAGGAGCAGGGTCTGGACAAGGTCTATATCCATTGCTTCCTGGACGGTCGTGATGTCCCTCCCTCCTCCGGCAAGAGCTTTGTGGAGCAGCTGCAGGCCAAGCTGGACGAGATCGGCGTGGGTAAGATCGCCACCGTCATGGGTCGCTTCTACGCCATGGACCGCGACAAGCGCTGGGACCGGGTCCAGCGAGCCTATGATGCCATCGCTCTGGGCGAGGGCATCTTTGCCGCTGACGCCGTTGCCGCGGTGCAGGCTTCTTATGACGCCGGCGTGACCGACGAGTTCGTGGAGCCCGTGGTGTGCGTCAAGGACGCCGGCGTGAAGGAGAAGGACTCCATCATCTTCTTCAACTTCCGCCCTGACCGCGCCCGTGAGATCACCCGCTGCTTTGTGGACGAGGATTTCACCGATGTGGAGGGCAAGACCGGCTTCCAGCCCGTCACCTTCATCTGCACCACCGAATACGACGGCACCATGCCCAATGTCACCGTGGCCTACCCCCGCCAGAAGCTGGAAAACATCTTCGGCGAGTATATCAGCCGTCTGGGTCTGACCCAGCTGCGCATCGCCGAGACGGAGAAGTATGCCCACGTGACCTTCTTCTTCAACGGCGGCGTGGAGCAGACCTTCCCCGGCGAGGACCGCTGTCTCATCGCCTCCCCCAAGGTGGCCACCTACGACCTGCAGCCGGAAATGTCCGCCTACGAGGTGACCGAGGAGGCCGTCAAGCGCATCGAGAGCGGCGCTTATGACGTGATCATTCTCAACTTCGCCAACTGCGACATGGTGGGTCACACCGGCGTGATGGAAGCTGCTGTCAAGGCGGTGGAAGCGGTGGACGCCTGCGTTGCCAAAGTGGTGGAGGCTACCTCCTCCATGGGCGGTATCAGCCTGATCACCGCCGACCACGGCAACAGCGAGCACATGGTGGACACCGACGGGTCCCCCTTCACCGCCCACACCACCAACCTTGTCCCCCTGCACATCGTGGGTGCCAATGTTACCCTGCGCGACGGCCGTCTGGCCGACATCGCCCCCACCATGCTGGACCTGATGGGCCTTGCCAAACCCGAGGAGATGGACGGCGAAACGCTGATTTGCAAGTAAATCCCCCTGTTTTTTCCTGTTTTCCCTTGTGGGAACGGCTCCCACATGCTATACTTTTAACCGCACGAATAAGCGGAGCGTGCTCCGCCCCAATTTGAAAGGAGTTTGATTCCAATGAAGCAGATGATCGAGATCGTTGACGTCCTGGGTCGCGAGATCCTGGACAGCCGCGGCAACCCCACCGTTGAGGTTGAGGTGTATCTGGAAGACGGTTCTATGGGCCGTGCCGCTGTTCCCTCCGGCGCTTCCACCGGTATCTATGAGGCCTGCGAGCTGCGCGACGGCGACAAGAGCCGTTACCTGGGCAAGGGCTGCGAGACTGCCGTGAAGAACGTGAACACCGAGATCGCTGAGTGCCTGATCGGCATGAACGTGCTGGACCAGGTGGCCATCGACAAGGCCATGATCGAGCTGGACGGCACCCCCAACAAGACCCGTCTGGGCGCCAACGCCATTCTGGGCGCTTCCATGGCCTGCGCCAAGGCCGCTGCCGAGAGCCTGGGCGTGTCCCTGTACAACTACATTGGCGGCACCAACGCCAAGCAGCTGCCCGTGCCCATGATGAACATCCTCAACGGCGGCGCTCACGCCACCAACAACGTGGAGATCCAGGAGTTCATGATCATGCCCGTCTCCGCCCCCTCCTTCCGCGAGGCTCTGCGCCGCTGCGCCGAGGTGTTCCACACCCTGAAGAGCGTGCTCAAGGAGAACGGCACTCCCGCCGCCGGCGTGGGTGACGAGGGTGGCTACGCCCCCAACCTGAAGAAGGACGAGGACGCCCTGAAGGTCATCGTGGCCGCCATCGAAAAGGCCGGCTACAAGCCCGGCGAGGACTTCAAGATTGCCATCGACGCCGCCTCCTCCGAGTGGTGGAACGAGGACGAGAAGATCTACGTCCAGCCCAAGTCCGGCCGCAAGCTGACCCAGCAGCAGCTGGTCAACATGTGGAAGAAGTTCGCCGACACCTATCCCATCATCTCCCTGGAGGACGGCATGGCCGAGACCGACTGGGAAGGCTGGGCTATGCTGACCAAGGCCATTGGCGACCGCGTGCAGCTGGTGGGCGACGACCTGTTCGTGACCAACGTGACCCGTCTGGCTACCGGCATTGAGAAGAAGGTGGGCAACGCCATCCTGATCAAGGTCAACCAGATCGGCACCCTGACCGAGACCTTCGACGCCATCCAGATGGCCAACCGCGCCGGCTACACCGCCATCGTTTCTCACCGCTCCGGCGAGACCGAGGACGCCACCATCGCCGACATCGCTGTTGCCCTGAACGCCGGCCAGATCAAGACCGGCGCTCCCAGCCGTACCGACCGCGTGGCTAAGTACAACCAGCTGCTGCGCATCGAAGAGGAACTGGACGACGTGGCTCAGTACCTGGGCCGTGACGCCTTCTTCAACCTGAAGTAAGATCCGCAACTGAACAGATAAAAAGGAACCGGATTTTTCCGGTTCCTTTTTTT
>JAZNMM010000056.1:0-3967 GCA_045579605.1 Lawsonibacter sp. | reverse complement strand
CACCGGCTTCTGGGAGCGCAGGAGCATGTTGGCCACCTCCTGATCGGCGGCGGTCATGCCCGTTTTGATGTCGCACACAAACACCACCACCGTGGCGTTCTCAATGGCGATCTCCGCCTGACGGCGCATAAAGGCCAGAATTTCGCTGTCGGTGCCCGGCTCGATGCCGCCGGTATCCACAATGTCAAAGGTACGACCCGCCCACTCGCACTCGGCATAGAGCCGGTCACGGGTGACGCCGGGGGTATCCTCCACAATGGAAAGTCTCTGTCCGCACAGCTTATTAAAGAGCATGGACTTGCCCACGTTGGGCCGGCCCACGATGGCAACCAAAGGTTTCATGGTATCACGCTCGTTTCTTTTTTGAGTCAACCCCGGACACCGGGATTGTATCGGTAGTATTCATCCTCCGGAACAGTTCCGGAGACCGCCGGCTCACCGTTGTGCAGGCCGAAGATGGCATCGCACAGCTCATAACCGTCCTGGGCCACGGGAATCACGGGCACACCAAGCTCCCGCTCCACATCGTCCAGACTTACGTCGTCCAGAAACACCCGCTCGCCGCTGCGCAGCATACTGGCCGATATGAGCAGCCGCTCGCCCAACCGCTTGCCTCGCAGCTGGGCGATCAGGTCGCCCCCGGTGACCAGACCGGCCACCACAATGGTGTGACCGAAGAAATCGTTTTGGACGGGATACACTTCTCCCTCTATTTTACCACATTTTTCCCGGGCCATGTCAACAAGTTCCCGCAGAAAGGGGGCGGCGGACACGCCGGTGGCGATGGAAAAGGGGGTAGTGTTGGCCATCTCCTCCTCGTCCAGCAGGTCCAGAGCACGGGCAAACTCGCCCTTGAGCAGCCGCAGCATGCCCACGCCGTTGTCCAGCTGGGTAAACTCCTCGTAATAGTCCTCCCCGGGCAGCTCCCGCCCGGCAATGAGGTAAAATTCGTCCGAGCACCACACAAGGCTTGTGCCATGCTGCGCCTTATGCTGTGCGGCAAAGGCCTCCACCTGCTCCACCACCGCGGCCGCCTGCTCCCTGGTATAGGGGCTTATGGGATGCAGCCCATCCCGGAACTTGGTCACTCCCACCGGTACCACGGACACGCTGTGCACCGCGGGGAACATGGCCGCCAGATCGTGCATGGTCTTATCCAGCGCAGGTCCGTCGTTGATGCCCGGGCAGGAGACGATCTGGCAGTTCATGGTGATGTTGGCCGCGGCCAGCTGCTCCATGATATCAATACCCCGGCCGGCTGTCTTGTGACCCAGCATACGGGCCCGCAGCTCCCGGTCCGTGGTATGGACGGACACGTTGATGGGAGACACCCGCAAGTCGATGATGCGCTGTACCTCCCGCTGAGACAGGTTGGTCAGGGTGATGTAATTGCCCATGAGAAAGGACAGCCGGGCATCGTCGTCCTTAAAATAAAGGGTCTTGCGCATGCCCGGGGGCAGCTGGTCCACAAAGCAGAAAATACAGTTGTTGGCACAGGAACGAGCCCGGTCCATGAGATAGGTCTCAAACTCCAGTCCCAGGTCCTCCCCCTCGCCCTTGCGCACACACACCGTGCGCACGCTGCCGTCCGCATCTTTCAGAGTCAGTTCCAGACAGGGGTCGTAGGAATAGAATTTATAGTCCAGGACATCCACGATGTCCTTCCCGTTCACGTGGGTCAGGGTCTCCCCCACCCGCACGCCCGCACGCCATGCGGGGCTGTGTGGAGCCACGGAGCATACCGCGGTCAGGCTCATGGATGTCCCTCCTTTCTACATCTTGTTTCTCTTTCCCTTTACCATACCATATTTGCGCGAGAAAAGAAAGTATCTGGGCAGAAAAAAAGAGCGCCGTTTTCACGGTGCTCTTTTTCTTGTGTTCTGGCTTACTGGGCCTCAGCGACCTGGCCGAACTCACGACCGTTGTAGGTCAGGCAAGACTTGCACATACGGTGGGGCAGACGAAACGCGCCGCACTTGGGGCAGGTAACGATGCCGGGGACCTCCAGCTTCCACACGTTGCTGCGACGCTTGTCGCGGCGAGCCTTGGACACTTTTCTCTTAGGAACCGCCATGGTGACACCTCCTTCGGTTACTTCGACCCTTTTGGGTCACTGGTTGACTTGGACTTACTCAGCTTTGTCATCCAACAGCTGCGCAAGCGCCGCCAACCGTGGATCTACTTCGGGTCTGCATCCGCAGGGGCCGAGGTTCAGGTCGGCACCGCAGCGGTCACAAAGACCTTTGCAGTCTTCTGAGCATAGGTTTTTGGTATCCATCGCGAGGATAAAGGCCGTGGATGCCGCCTCGTCCAGGTCTGCTACTCCGTTTTCCAGCAGAATAAACTCGTCCTCGCTGTCCTCATTTTCCAGCTCGGTGGCCAGAAGGGAGTCCAGCGGCACAGTCTTTTCCGCGGTGAACGGCTTACAGCAGCGGTCGCAGGTCAGGTCCAGCACGGTGGAGGCAGCCCCTTCCAGAAGAAGCGCCCCGGCGCGATTTGTGACCTTGCCCCGCACCCGGATGGGCCGGGAAATGGGCCGCGCCCCGTAAAAGTCCAGATGGGTGAGATCCATTTGGAAATCAAACGGGACAGATGCGCCCGGAACATGGATGATCTTACGCAGATCCAGCTTCATGGCACACCTCTTTCAAGGGGACAGGCCCTATGCTCGCAGAATGGTACGGGAAGTATTATAATGAAAACTCCCCCACTTGTCAAATACTTTTCTCCGTTTTTATTGACAAATTTTCAAATCTGTGGTGCAATCCTACTGTACCGCAGGACAAAGACGGGAGGGGGCACAGAACATGAAGGAATTCACCGTTGGAAAAAACGATGCCGGTCAGCGACTGGACCGTTGGCTGGGCAAAACACTCCCACTGCTCCCCGCCCCTCTGGCCCAGAAGTACATCCGCCTCAAGCGGGTCAAGCTCAACGGCAAGGGTGCCAAGCGGGACACCCGGCTGGCCGCGGGTGATGTGCTGCAATTATATATCAACGACGAGTTTTTTGAAAAGCCCACCCCGGAAAACGCCTTTCTCTCCCTCTACCAGCCCAGACTCAGCATCGTCTACGAGGACGAGAATCTGATGCTGCTGGACAAGCGGCCGGGACTGGTGGTCCATCCGGATGAGACCGAGCGGGTCAACACCCTCATCACCCACATTCAGGCCTACCTGTATCAGAAGCGGGAGTGGTCCCCCTATTGGGAGAATTCCTTCGCCCCCGCCTTGTGCAACCGCATTGACCGCAACACCGGCGGTATCGTCATCGCCGCCAAAAATGCCGAGACGCTGCGGATCCTCAACGAAAAAATACAGGCCCGGGAGCTGACCAAAAAGTATCTTTGCATCACCCTTGGCAAACCAAAGCCGGAGGAAGGCAAGCTGGAGCTGTTCCTGCGCAAGGACGAGAGCAAAAAGCTGGTGGAGGTCTTTGACCACCCTGCCCCCGACGCCAAGACCGCCCTTACCCTGTACAAAACCCTGCGATCCAACAGTGGTCTGTCTCTGGTGGAGGTGGAGCTGCTCACCGGCCGCACTCACCAGATCCGGGCCAGCTTTGCCCACATCGGCCATCCTCTGCTGGGCGACGGCAAATACGGCCGGGGCGACGTGAACCGCCGCCACAACGAAACAAAGCAGGCCCTTTACAGCTACTATCTGCGTTTCGACTTTCCCACCGACGCGGGCATTCTCAATTACCTGAAGGGCAAGGCCTTCTGTGTGGAGGACGTCCCGTTTGTGGAGCAGTATTTTCCAGCCAAATAAACTCTCCCCCTCCGCCCGGTCTTCGGGCGGAGTTTTTTCGCTCCGACCCGGGGTTTTTTCGACAGATATATTGACTTTTGTATAGTAAAGCGATATATTGATATTCGCTATCCGTGAAAGTCCGGCCTGCGGTCCGGACGAATAAATCGAGGGAGCTGACAATCAACCAATCATCTTTGAGAAATGGGGGAGGATAC
>JAZNMM010000055.1:0-4552 GCA_045579605.1 Lawsonibacter sp. | reverse complement strand
CCCTGGGGCGTGGGCTACCCCGGCTGGCACATTGAGTGCTCCTGCATCTCCATGAAGTTCAACGGCGAGTATCTGGACCTGCACTGCGGCGGCATAGACAACGCCTTCCCCCACCACACCAACGAGATCGCCCAGTCCGAGGCCTATCTGGGCCACGAGTGGTGCAAGCAGTGGTTCCATGTGGCCCACCTGAACACCAACTCCGGTAAGATGTCCAAGAGCAAGGGTGAGTTCCTCACCGTCTCCCTGCTGGAGGAAAAGGGCTACGACCCCATCGTGTACCGCTTCTTCTGCCTGCAGAGCCACTACCGCAAGGGTCTGGTCTTCTCCTGGGAGAACCTGGACAACGCCACCGTGGCCTTTAACAAGCTCCTGTCCCGCATCGCCGCCCTCAATCCCGGCGGTGAAGCCGACAAGGCCATGGTGGCCGAGTACGAGGAGAAGTTCAAGACTCTGGTGGGCAACGACCTGAACACCTCCATGGGTGTCACCGCCCTGTACGACGTGCTCAAGGCCAAGACGGACGATGCCACCAAGCTGGCCATTCTGGCAAGCTACGACAAGGTACTCTCCCTGTCCCTGCTGGACAAGGCGGCCAAGGTGCGCGAGGAGCAGAAGAAGGCTCAGCCCGCCCAGTCTGCCGGCGGCTACACCGTTACCGGCGAGGGTGACCCCACCATTGACGCCCTGGTACTGGCCCGGGGCGAGGCCAAGAAGGCCAAGAACTTTGCCGAGGCCGACCGCATCCGCGATGAGCTCAAGGCCATGGGCGTGGAAGTCACCGACGTCCCCGGCGGCGCGAGCTGGAAGCGTATCTGAAAGGCGTGATTTGTTTGCGTGGTCGTTTTAGTGATTTGCCCCCTGACTTTCGCAAATTTCTAATAGGGTTTGGAATCTTTTGTTGCATATATTGTTTGCTTGGGCTATATGCGCTTTTGTACTTTTGAACCGCACAGTTTTATACCCTCCATTCAGAAAGGTGCTGAACTACAAAGTTCAGCACCTTTGTTTTTTGGTTGTTCCGCCCCCGGGCGGGTGCCTTTTGTAGCGCCACAAAAGGCACAAAAAAGGCGCTAAGAAACCCATGGTTTCTTAGAACTTCCTTTGGGCAATATCCGTGGTTATCCTATCCATCGGCCGGCGGAACTATCTGACTCGTTCTGCGCCGATTAGGCTGCCGCATTGCCTACTATCTGTAAGTCTTTCTGTCTATCCTTCCCCGCCGGCTATTGAGCGGGAAGGAACGTCTCGCCGCAGTAGGCGCCTTGTTCTGTAGAAGCATAAGCCGATTTTATATCCGAGGGGCGGCAGCCTAATCGGTGCTTGCACAGTCCTGTTACCATAGCGCCGGATGCAAGGAATACCTTACGCAAACAAGCCGTTCTCTCTGGGGTCCGGGGTGCAGAGTGTATGAGATGCAGGCACGAAGTGACAAATCTCATCCCACTCAAACCCCGGCGGCGTTTTGGGTACTTTGCCGTCGTGGGCAAAGTACCTCGCCTCGCAGGGCGAAACCCCCAAAAAAGGTGCCGAGCACTTGCTCGGCACCTTTTATAATTCTATTTACTTCAAAAACCCGTTGACGATCTGCTCCTCGGCCTCCTGCTCGGTCAGGCCCAGGGTCATCAGCTTGGTCAGCTGTTCCCCGGCGATCTTGCCAATGGCCGCCTCGTGGATGAGGCTGGCGTCAATGCTGTTGGCGGTGATCTCGGGCACGGCGGTCACATGGGCCTTGTCCATGATGATGGCATCGCACTCCGTATGGCCGGAGCAGGCGGCGTTGCCGTTGATGCGGGAGTAAAACTCCTGCCGGGACTCGTCCTTGGCAACAGACCGGGAGATGACGTTGGCGCTGGAGCCCTCGCCGTCCAGATCCACGGTGAAGTCGGTCTTGGCAAACTGAGTGCCGTGGGTCATGATCTTCTCCCTGACCACCAGCGTGGCCTTTTCCGCCAGCTTGGCCGTGGTTTTCCGGTCGGTGGAGTCCACGCCCTTGATCTGGGTGGTCTCCATCTCCATGTAACTGCCCTCAGCCAGCTCCACCACGCTCTCGGGGTTCATGACCCGCTCGCCCTTGCCGTCACCGTCGGCGTAGTGGCGCTCCACATACTTGACCTTGGCGTTCTTGCCCACGAAGAAGCGGTGGATGCCGTCGTGCTGGCTGGTCTGATCGCCGCAGTTGTGGATGCCGCAGCCGGCCACGATGGTCACGTCGCAGTCGTCCCCGATGTAGAAGTCGTTGTAGACCACCTCTTTCAGCCCGGTCTGGCTGATGAGCACGGGGATGTGGACACTTTCGTTCTTTGTGCCCGGCTTGATGATAATGTCAATGCCGGGGGCGTCCGTCTTGTTCACGATGTCGATGTTCGCGGTGGTGTTCCGGGCGGCGGACTGACCGTTGGCCCGGATATTATAAGCGCCCTCGGGCACTTCGTGAAGCTCAGCAACCTGCTCCAGTAGGGTGCGTTCAATGGTATCCATATTCAAGCCTCCTTTACAGCTTGTCGGCCAGCACACTGCACACGCTGCCGGTACCGGACAGCAGGTGGGGCAGCACCTCGTCCCGGGTGCCCTGCTCCTGCACCTGACCATTGGCCAGAACGATGATCCTGTCGGCGATGTTCAGAATGCGTTCCTGATGGGAAATGATCATAATGGAGCCGTTGATCTTCTCGTGCATCTTCTCAAACACCTGAATCAGGTTGGAGAAGGACCACAGGTCGATGCCCGCCTCCGGCTCGTCAAAGACGGACAGCTTGGTGCCCCGGGCGATGATCATGGCGATCTCAATGCGCTTGAGCTCACCGCCGGACAGGGATGCATTCACCTCACGATTGATGTAGTCCTTGGCGCACAGGCCCACCTCAGACAGGTAATTACACGCCTCGGACACGCCGATGGGCTTGCCCGCCGCCAGCGTGATCAGGTCGCGCACCGTCAGTCCCTTAAAGCGCACGGGCTGCTGAAAGGCAAAGCTGACGCCCTTGCGCGCCCGCTGGGTGATGTCCAGATCGGTAATGTCCTCCCCGTCCAGAATGATCCGGCCGGTGGTGGGCTTGATGATGCCCGCGATGACCTTGGCCAGCGTGGACTTACCGCCGCCGTTAGGGCCGGTGATAGCCACAAAGCGCTCGTTGATGGTCAGATTGATGTCCTTTAATATTTCTTTGCTCTGCTCCGGTGTATTCACTTCGAAGCTGATATTCTTCAATTCCAGCATAGTGGTTTCCTCCGTATGATTCACGGCGGCAAAGCGCCGGTGATAGTCTTATCAAGAACCATTATCATTATAGCACGTGCATGCCGTATTGTCCAGAGATATTTTACCACTTTGTCCCATGATACAGACAAAACCGACAAAACACGCCCTCACTCGCACGCAACGATTATTATACTGAATTTCCTCTTGCATTTCAATACGTTTTGTGGTATAAAAGGGGGTAGTTTAAAGGCATGGAACGGGAAAATAGCGTGTTTTCGCTCAGCAGAGAGAGGCGGTCACCGGCTGAAAGCCGCCTTGGAGCGTGTCGCTTGGTTCGCCCGGGAGCAGCTGTGGAGACACAGACGGCCGCCCGCCGTTATCGGGGCAAGAGTGCGCATATATTTATGCGAATGCGGGTGGTACCGCGGAAGGGTTGCCTTTCGTCCCAGTCTTTGGGGTGAAGGGCATTTTTATTTGCCTTCAGCACATCAGTTAATTACATCTGAAAGGATGAACACCATGAAAGAACAGTTAGCAAAGATCCGTTCCGAGGCTTTGGCCGCCTTTGCCGCCGCCCCGGACAGCGCCGCGCTGGACGCTCTGCGCGTGCAGTATCTGGGCAAGAAGGGCGAGCTGACCGGCGTGCTCAAGATGATGGGCAAGCTGTCCGCCGAGGAGCGCCCCGCCATGGGCCAGCTGGCCAACGAGGTGCGCGCCGCCCTGGAGGCCGCCATCGAGGAGACCTCTGCCAAGCTGGCTGAGGCTGCTCTGGCCCAGCAGCTCAAGGACGAGGCTGTGGACGTGACCATCCCCGGCACCCAGGTAAAGATGGGCCACAAGCACCCCATGTACATTGCCTTGGACGAGATCAAGGACATTTTCGTGGGCATGGGCTTCACCGTGCTGGACGGTCCGGAGGTGGAGCTGGCTGAGTATAACTTCGACCGCCTGAACGCCGAGGAGGGCCACCCCTCCCGCGACTGGTCGGACACTTTCTATTTTGACGAGGACAGCCGAGTGATGCTGCGCTCTCAGACCAGCCCCATGCAGGTGCGCGCCATGGACACCATGGAGCTGCCCATCCGCATCGTGGCCCCCGGCCGCGTGTACCGCAAGGACGAGGTGGATGCCACCCACTCCCCCATGTTCCATCAGGTGGAGGGCATGGTCATCGACAAGGGCGTCACCATGGCTGACCTGAAGGGTACCCTGAACACCGTGGTGGAGCAGCTGTACGGCGCGGGCACAAAGACCCGGTTCCGTCCCCACCACTTCCCCTTCACCGAGCCCTCCTGCGAGATGGACGTGCAGTGCCACAAGTGCGGCGGCGTGGGCTGTCCCACCTGTAAG
>JAZNMM010000054.1:0-4575 GCA_045579605.1 Lawsonibacter sp. | reverse complement strand
AGACCGATATGGAGGCCATGATGTACAAGATCGAGGGTGAGGATCTCTACCTCATCGGTACCTCCGAACACTCTATGATTGGTAAGTTCATCGACCAGATCATCCCCGAAGCCAGCCTGCCCCAGACCCTGACCTCCTACTCTCCCTGCTTCCGCAAGGAGAAGGGCGCTCACGGCATCGAGGAGCGCGGCGTGTACCGCATCCACCAGTTCGAAAAGCAGGAGATGGTGGTGGTCTGCAAACCTGAGGACTCCATGAACTGGTACGAGAAGATGTGGCGCTACTCCGTGGAACTGTTCCGCACTCTGGACATCCCCGTCCGCCAGTTGGAGTGCTGCTCCGGCGATCTGGCCGACCTGAAGGTCAAGTCCTGCGACATCGAGGCCTGGTCCCCCCGTCAACAGAAGTATTTCGAGGTGTGCTCCTGCTCCAACCTGGGTGACGCTCAGGCCCGCCGTCTGAAGATGCGCGTGAAGGGCGAGCGCGGCACCTACCTGCCCCACACCCTGAACAACACCGTGGTGGCTCCCCCCCGTATGCTCATCGCCTTTTTGGAGAACAACCTGCAGGTCGACGGCAGCGTGAAAATCCCCGCCGCCCTGCGCCCCTACTTGGGCGGCACCGAGGTCATCACCCCCAAAAAATAACTCCCCACTGTAATATTTTGTCACCATATTACCACTTGTTTTCGCTTTTCCCACTAAAAACAGATAGAATGAGAGGAGCAACCCGAGATGAAAAAGTTTTTTGAAGAGTTCAAGACCTTTGCCATGCGCGGCAACGTGATCGACCTGGCCGTCGGCGTTGTAATCGGCGGTGCGTTCGGCAAGATCACCACCTCCATCGTCAACGACATCATCATGCCCTGCATCTCCATCCTCACCGGCGGCATCAGCTTCGAGGAGTGGAAGTGGGTGCTGAAGGCCGCCGAGACCAGCGTCAACGAAGCTGGCGAGACCGTTGTGGACGTGGCTGAAGTGGCCATCACCTATGGCAACACCATCGCCATCATCCTGGACTTCATCATCATCGCCTTCGCCGTGTTCTGCATGGTCAAGGCCATCAACTCCCTGCACCGCAAGCAGGAGGAGCCCGCTCCGGAGCCCGCCCCCGAGCCTGAGCCTGAGCCCTCCGCCGAGGAGAAACTGCTCACCGAGATCCGCGATCTGCTGGCCAATAAATAATCGCAGGGGCGGGTCCCCGACCCGCCCGCATCCCAAGAGGTGCAATTATGTCTAACAACCCCGAACGGCAGCCCGAGGAACAGGGCTACACTCCCGCCTCCCCCGTCAAGCGCACGCTGGCCTGGATCGGCGTGGTCTATATGGTCATTCTGGTGGCCCTGATGACTTACTTCTACTTTACTGCCACCATGCTCACCGGCCTTGCCCCCCTGCTCACCGTCCCCGGTCTTGTGGGCATGGGCGTGCTGGCGCTGGTAAGCCATCGCACCACCGGCCGGCCGGGGAAGGGGAGTGCTATCGCTCTGGCCACCCTGTGCTGGGTGCTGGCTGTGCTTACCCTGCCCGTAGGTATTGCCGGCCTCCTGGCCAATTTCCACTGACCTTCCGTAGGAGGACTCGCCTTTGAAGGACATCATTTCCGCCGGCCTTGCCCAGTTGGGCCTGACCGACCGCATTCCGGACAACGCAGCCGGACTGCTGGCAGACTACGGCCGCCTGCTTCTGGAGAAAAATCAGGTGATGAACCTGACCGCCATCCGGGAGGAGGACAAGGTGGCCCGGCTTCATATGCTGGACTGCGCCGCCCTGTTGAACCATGCCGACTTTTCCGGCAAGACCCTTATTGACGTGGGTACGGGAGCCGGTTTTCCCGGCCTGCCGCTGAAGATCCTGTGTCCCGACCTGTCCGTCACCCTGCTGGACAGTCTGGGCAAACGGGTCAACTGGCTGGGCGAAGTGTCCGGTCAGCTGGGACTGGAGGGCGTCACCGCCCTGCACGCCCGGGCAGAGGAGCAGGGTCTGGCGAAGGGCTTCCGGGACAGCTTTGATTTCGCCACCGCCCGGGCGGTGGCCGACCTGCGGCTGCTGTGCGAGCTGTGCCTGCCCTTCATCAAGCCGGGCGGCGCGTTTCTGGCCATGAAAAGTGTGGACTGTGACCGGGAGCTGGAGGGCGCGGCCCACTGTATGAAGCTGCTGGGAGGTCGGCTGGAGGCCTGCAGGGACTACACCATCCCCGGCACGGACGTGGTCCACCGGCTGGTGATCATCCGCAAGGTGTCACCCACCCTGAAGGGGTATCCCCGCAAGTGGGCCAAGATCCAGAAGGAGCCCCTTTGATCCAGCATGCACCCTAACGAAAATTTTTAATGCTTTAATGTATTGACGTATCGCCGTTTTGTGGTACACTAAACTGAAAGGATGGGAGGAAGCCCCATTGGCTCTAGGAACAGTGATCGTTGTGACCTCCGGCAAGGGGGGGACGGGGAAGACCTCTCTGACGGGGGGCGTCAGCGTCTGCCTGGCCCGACTGGGCCACCGGGTCCTGTGCATTGACATGGACATCGGTCTGCGCAATCTGGACCTTTCTCTGGGTATGAGCGACCGGGTGCTCATGGACTTTTCCGATGTGATGGCCGGCCGCTGCCCGCTGGAACGTGCCGCCGCCAGCCATCCGGAGCTTTCCAGCCTGCACCTGCTCACCGCCCCTATGCGTCTGTCCCCCCATATGACCCCCGCAGCCATGTCCACTCTGCTGGACTCCGCCCGGGAGCAGTTTGACTACATTCTGCTGGACGCTCCCGCCGGACTGGGCGCAGGCTTTCAACTGGCGGGCTGTGCCGCCGACCGGGCCATCGTCGTGTCCACCGCCGACGCCTTCTCCCTGCGGGACGCCCAGCGCACCGTGGGCGAGCTGTCCCACATTCCCACCGTCCATCTGGTGGTCAACCGGGTGCGTCCCAAGCTGCTGAAAAAGCTACGTACCACCATCGACGACACCATGGACACCGCCGGCCTGCCTCTGCTGGGCCTTGTGCCCGAGGACCCGCAGGTCATCCTCTGTGCCGGCACCGGCCGGCTGCTCAACGCCGATGGCCGCAAGTGCGCCGCCAACGCCTATCTGAACATTGCCAAGCGCATCGCCGGACAGAGCGTCCCCCTGATGCGGCTGGGCTGACACGCCAAAGAGACAAAGGAGGTCCTGTCATATGAACATCGCCCTGATGAGCCACGACAACAAAAAAGAGCTGATGATCCAATTCTGTATCGCCTATTGCGGTGTTCTGGCAAGACACACCCTGTGCGCCACCAACAGCACCGGCAAACAGGTCAGCGAGGCCACCGGCCTGCCCATCAACCTGTTTTTGTCCCATGAGCATGGCGGCATTCAGCAGATCGGCGCCCGCATCGCCTACAACGAGATCGATATGGTGCTGTTCTTTGACGACCCCCACTCCACCGAATTGAGCGACGAAGTACAGCATATCTGCCGCCTGTGCGACGAGTATAACGTCCCCTTTGCCTCCAACGTGGCCACCGCCGAGGTGCTTATCCACGGCCTGTCCCGGGGCGATCTGGACTGGCGTGACATCGTCAATCCCAAAACCGCTCCTTTTGCGGTGTAAACCTTGACTTTTCGTCCTTTTTAGGATAACATAAGCCATACCGCAACGACGGCGCATGAGTAACCGGAACACCCCGCAACAGAGAGAGCCTTCTTTGGTTGAGAGAGGCTTGGCGAAAGGCTTCGGCGAAGACAGCGCTACCAGCGGCCCCGGAGACGGGGGCGGTCTCCTTCCCGCAACAGAAGGTCAAAGGGGCGCATTGCGCCTGAATTTGGGTGGCACCACGAAGCGTCTTTGCGCTCTCGTCCCAAACAGGGGACGGGAGCGCTTATTTTTTCCCGTAACTTATCCGTTAGAAAGGTTTTGATACTATGGCAAAAGTACAGCCCCGCACCCTGTCCGGCTTCATGGAGCTTCTCCCCGCCCGGCAGGCCCAGTTCGACCGCATGGCCGACACCCTGAAAAAGACTTACGCCCTGTACGGCTTCACCGGTCTGGACACCCCGCTCATCGAGGCATCTGAGGTCCTGCTGGCCAAGGGCGGCGGCGAGACGGAGAAGCAGATCTACCGTTTTACGAAAGGGGACACCGACCTGTCCCTGCGCTTTGATCTGACCGTCCCCCTTGCCAAGTACGTGGCCCAGAACTACGCCAATCTCACCTTCCCCTTCCGCCGCTTCCAGATCGGCAAGGTGTACCGGGGCGAACGGGCCCAGCGGGGCCGCTTCCGTGAGTTCTATCAGGCGGACATCGACATCATCGGCGACGGCAAGCTGGACATCAGCAACGAAGCCGAAATTCCCTCCATCATCTACAAGGCCTTCACCGCCATGGGCCTCAAGCGCTTCCAGATCCGGGTGAACAACCGCAAGGTGCTCAACGGCTTCTACGCCATGCTGGGCCTGACGGAAAAGTCCGGCGACATCATGCGCACCGTGGACAAGCTGGACAAGATCGGCCCGGAAAAGGTGGCCGCCCTGCTGGTAGGGGAGGAGATCGGCCTGACAAGTGAGCAGGCGGACGAGATTTTGAAGTTCATCGCCATTAAG